>JABDJT010000210.1 GCA_013003335.1 Verrucomicrobiales bacterium
CCACGCGCCAGGGGTTCGAGGAGTAATTTGGGATTCCCTACAGTCACGACATGCAACCTCGTCACCCGAGGCAGAAGTTTTTCAAGTTCCCTCCGTTGCCGGTGCTGGAAGGTGAAAAAATCATCGAACTGGCACCGGATGCCGACTACCTGACCCGTCGCATCACGGAGCGGGCCGTCGATTTCATTGAGCGGAACAAGGACGAAAATTTCTTTCTCTACGTCGCCCATCCGTTGCCGCATGGTCCTTTGGCGGCTTCGCCGGAAATCAAAAAAGAATACGCCGAGCAGCTCAAGGTGAATGGCAGCGGCAAGCCGGGCATTTTTCCAACGACGATTTATGAAATCGATTGGTCGGTCGGAGCGATTCTCAAAACGCTCAAAGAACAGGGCATCGACGAAAATACGATCGTGCTTTTCACGACGGACAACGGCCCCGCCAAAGGTTCTGCCAAACCGCTGAGCGGAAAGAAAGGAAGCACCCTGGAAGGCGGTCAGCGAGTGCCGACAGTCATCCGCTGGCCGAAAGGAATTCCTGCAGGCACGGAAAGTGACGAGATTCTCACGGCGATGGATATCTTTCCCACCTTCGCCAAACTCAGCGGCGCAACGCTGCCTGACGATCTCGTGATCGATGGCAAAGATATCATGCCCGTGCTGGCTGATGGTGCTGAGAGTCCTCACGAATATTTCTTTTATGCGCACTGGGGCATCCTGGAAGCGGTGCGATGGAAGTCCTGGAAGTTGAGAATTATTGAGGGCAAAGAGGCGCTCTATAACCTGGCCGATGACATCAGTGAGAAGAAAAATGTGGCGGTGAAACATCCCGAAATCGTCGAGCAGCTGAAGACGGCGATGCAGGATTTTGAGAAAGAAATGGAGACCAAAGAGCGCCCTGCCGGCACGGTTGAGAATCCGGTACCTCTGACCATGAAGCCGCAAAAATAAAGAATGAGCGCGAATTTCACGAATCCCTTCTGGCCCTTGAAAATTAATTTTTAAAATGAAACCTCCTAAAACCCTTACCACCCTGTTGGCGATCTGTTTTGCGCGACTGTTTGTTACCGCTGAAGAGCCGCCCAACGTCGTCCTCATCTTCGCCGACGATCTCGGCTACGGTGATCTCGGTTGTTACGGCGCGACGAAATTGAAGACGCCGAACATCGACAAACTCGCGGCGGAAGGCCGGAGGTTCACCGATGCGCATTCGGCATCGGCGGTTTGCACGCCTTCGCGATACGGTTTGCTGACGGGTGAGTATCCGTTCAAAGCTCAGGACGGAAAAGGTCTCTGGGGTCCGGCGCCGATTACGTCTCCGTTACTGATTGATCCGGGAACAAAAACCATCGCCGACGTTTTTAAGAAAAGCGGCTACGACACGGCGGTGTTCGGGAAGTGGCATTTGGGTTTTAAAGAGGGAAGAAATGATTGGAAAGAGCCGTTGCGCCCCGGGCCACAGGATCTTGGATTCGATTATTATTTCGGAATGCCGGTGGTGAACAGCGCTCCGCCGTATGTATACGTAGAGAACGATAAAGTCGTCGGCGCTGATCCGGATGATCCGCTAAAACTCGAAGGAAGAGGTGCGAAGAACGTGACTCCGATCACCCCGATTCCTCCCGAAGCGGCGCAGCGCAGCGCAAACCAGTTCAGTGGCGCGGTCGAGGCTCACAAATTGTTCAACGATTTCGAGGTCGGCACGAAGCTGACGGAAAAGGCGACCGAGTGGATCAAGGCGCGTGACGGGAAACCGTTCTTTGCCTATTTCTCGACGACAAATGTGCACCACCCGTTCACACCGGCGAAGCGATTTCAGGGCACGAGCGAAGCGGGATGGTACGGCGATTTTGTTCACGAACTCGACTGGATCGTCGGCGAAGTAGTGGCGAGCCTCGAAGAATCCGGTGTGGCCGACAACACGCTCGTGATCTTCACCAGCGACAACGGCGGGATGTTCAATCACGGCGGCCGCGAAGCCGCAAAGCTGGGGCACAAGATCAATGGTGATCTGTTAGGCTCGAAATTCGGGATCTGGGAAGGCGGTCACCGCGTTCCGTTCATCACCCGGTGGCCCGGAAAAATCGAGGCGGGCACGGTTTCTGATCAGTTGCTCTGCAGTGTCGATTTGATCGCGTCCTTCGCGGCACTGACCGGACAGGAACTCGAAGATCCAAAAGACAGCATCAACATGCTTCCCGCACTGACCGGAGATCCGGAAAAGATGTTGCGCACAGAAATGTTCATGACGCCGAACAGTCAGTCGCACATGGCACTCCGTCGCGGAAAGTGGATGTTTATTCCCGCAAAAAGCGACGGCGGATTCCGGGGGTCAAAGCCGAGTCAGCACGCCTGGGGCGGGGCCGCGGTCACGACGCTGGTCGGCACGCCGAACAGCGATATCGAAAATGGAAAGATCAAACCGGGCGCGCCACCGGCGCAGCTTTACGATCTTGAGGCCGACGTCAATCAGACGAAAAACGTGTACTACGACAATCTGGATCTGGCGAATGAGATGGCCGCCGCGATCAAGAAGGCGCGCCAGGATGCGGGTTTCAAAGCGGGAGGTGCATCGAGGCCTCAGGCCGCCGGGGCCGTCAGTGACGGAGGGCCGCCTCTGAAAAAATATGACGACTTCAAGCCCGTCGGGAATATTCGCTACAGCTTCGAGTCGGGAACGCTCGACGGTTGGGAAATCACCGACGGCAAACTGGGTGAACCGGTGACCGGGCTTCCCGCTCTTGCAGCAAGAAAGGAAGCGCCATTCGCACGACATGGCAGCCACCATCTTTCCACCCTCGTGGTCAGCAGGGATAAGCCTCTAGCCGATACGCAAACCGGCG
>JABDJT010000219.1 GCA_013003335.1 Verrucomicrobiales bacterium
TCGTTCGCTCATTTCTCAAGCCATCATCAACGCCTTCGGCGTCGTTTTTTCAAAACTCGCTTCGAATGCTCCGAGGGCGTCATCCAGCGGGAACGTTTCGACCAGTTCATCAACGGGAACCACGCCGTCGCGAAGATGCTTCATCGCCATTTCGAAATCGTCCCACGCCGCAGCCATGCAAGGATGAATTTTCTGTTCCCGCCGCACCACGTTCGTCGCCGGCCAGTCGATGTTCGAGCCATAGGTGGCGATGATGCCGATCAAGCCGCCCCATTTTACCGAATCGCTTGCTGCTGCGAGAGCCTGGGGGGCTCCGGAAGCTTCGATCAGACGATCCGCCAGTTCTGGTAGCTGTTTAGCGAGCGGATTTTCGTCGGAGACGATCCGTGTTTGTAATCCGAGATCGCGCGCTTTTTTCAGGCGAACGGCCTCATCCCATTCCGCGCCTGTCACGGTGACATTTCCGCCGGCGGCCCGGGCGAGCAGCGCGCAAAGCAGACCAATGATTCCGCAGCCGGAGACAATCACATCCTGCCCCGGTTGGATGTCGCACATTTTCAACACGCACCGGCTGGCGACGGCGAGTGGCTCGACCAGCGCGCCTTCGACAAAACCAAGGTCGTATCGCAGCGGCATCACGTAACGCTGGTGAACGCAGACGTAATCGGCCATTGCGCCGCTCATGTGAAAGCCGAGAATCTGCCGCTGCTCGCAAATCTGGGTGTTCCCCGCGCGGCAGTTGTCGCATTTGTGGCAGCTGTGGATCGCAATCGCACAGACTTTCTGCCCGGCTTTCCAACCAGTCACTTCCCCGCCGCAGACGTCGATCGTGGCGGAAAATTCATGGCCCAGGATCCGGGGGCGCTTCACAAAGTCGAAATTCGGTTTTCCGAGGGCCGCGCTGACGTCCGAGCCGCAAATCCCGACGGCTTCGACTCTTAGACGGATTTCCTCCGGACCCGGCTCCGGTCTGGGAGCATCGATCAGAGCGAGGTCCTTCGGGGTGTTGGATTGGAGACAAACGGCGCGCATGCGTCGAATTGAAACGCCTTTTCGGCATTGGCACGAACGCTTTTTTCCGCCTAAATCGATCCTATGAAATCCAATTTTCTGTTCGCTTTTCTTTCTATCACGGTCGCCCTGTCTGCCACGGCGCAGGACAAACCCGCCGGACCGGTGAAAGTGTTTTTGCTCTGTGGACAGTCGAACATGGAAGGCAAAGCGAAAGTGTCGCTGATGGATTACCAGGCACGGCAGGAAGCCACAAAATCGATTTTCACCCACCTGCGCACAGACGACGGGAAAGGCTGGAAAGAGCGCGACGACGTATTCATCAAGTTTCTCGACCGGAAGGGAAAACTGACCGTCGGATTTGGTAGCCCGCAGCGCGTCGGTCCCGAATTGCAGTTCGGTCATGTCATCGGCGATCACTTTGACGAACCGGTCCTGATCATCAAAACCGCCTGGGGCGGCAAAAGTTTATACCGGGATTTCCGGCCGCCGAGCTCGGGCTTTCCGGATGAAGCCGTCCTTAAGGAACTCGTGGCCAAGGCGCAAAAGAAAAAGCCGGAAACGACTGTCGAAGATATCAAATCCAGCTTCGGTCATTTTTACCGGTTGATGATTGAGGACGTGAAATCGACCATGGCCAACATCGGCGAATTCGTTCCCGGCTCGAAAGAAGGCGAACTGGCAGGCATCGTTTGGTTCCAGGGTTGGAATGACATGATCAATCCGACCTATACCGCCGAATACGGCGATCACATGGCCAATTTCATCCGCGACGTCCGCAAAGATCTCGACGCGCCGAGAACCCCGTTCGTCATTGGGCAACTCGGGGTCGGTGGAGCCGATCCGGCGAAGCCGAACGAGAAGCGCGACATCTTCAAAGCCAACCAGGCCAAGCCGGCGGAGATGGACGAATTCAAAGGCAACGTGGCAGTCGTAAAAACCGATCAATACTGGGACACGACGGCCGATGGCGTTTTCCAGAAAGGCTGGAAACAAAATTTCGAGGAGTGGGAAAAAGTCGGCTCCGACTATCCGTTCCACTATCTCGGAAGCGCAAAAACCATGCTCGGTATTGGCGGCGGATTTGCCGAGGCGATCCTGAAATTGCAGGACTGACATTCGCAAAAACAATCCAACAGGGTCTGTTCGGCAAACGAACTCTGTTCATTCGTTTTTCACCCGGATCAACGCATCCACCCAGTGCTCGACCAGGATGTCGGGCTGACTGCGAATATCGGCGGTGATGACGTGAATTTTCTCCGCCGCATCCGGCGGAATCGAAATCGTGAATGTTACCTCGCCGTTTTCTCTCGCTGCCAACTCCACCTCCTTCGCTTCCTTCGGTAGCGCCAAACCGGTCACGCTTTCGCGAAGCAAAACCTCGAATTTCCGGGGCTTCTCAGAGTGATTCCAGATCCGCATCGTCACTTCCACTTCATCTCCCGGTTTCGCTTCCTGGCCGTAGGGATAAAACCAGGCCCACTCTTCATCGATCGCGAAATTCGGGTCATCCCACGGCGTGATTTGTTCGATCAACTCCCGGCGCTGACCGTAACTCGTTTCGATACTGGAAAGCTCGGCGGGCGTGAAGCGAAACAGGTGAGGGATGTGCTGATTCACCAGCCAGGTGCCCTTGGGTAGTGACCGGATTTTTTCAAAACAGAGCGCATATCCCGTGTCCGGCCGCATCAGGTTCCGGTTCATCATGCAGTAGTCGTCCATGCCTGACGGAGAGAAGGAATCGCCAACGAACAGGACCGGTTTGTGATCCGGTTTTTCGACCAGCAATGCGCCGTGGTTGTACATTTGGCCCGGATAAAAGTGTGCCGTGAACTGAAATTCCTCCCACTTCATTTTCTCACCGTCAGCGAGAGTCTTGGCGCGATCCTTGTCGACCGGGTTGTTCGTCACACCGGGCAAAAACCAGCGGCCGGGAAACTTCATCACGTCCATGACCTCCTCCACGCCATACACCGGGCAGTCGAATTCCCGGGCCGCATCGGCGACGAGTCGCGTGTGATCGTTGTGCACGTGCGTCACCCAGATGCCGTCGATCTTTTTCACCAGCCCGTCTTCGATGGCTTTTTTCAATTCATCGAATTGCTTCTGCCCGCCGACATCGAGGACAAACCCGTTGCCGCTCTTCGAGATCAAAAGCTTCGTCGTGCCAATGTGCTTGCACCAGTCCGGCAAATCGACGTGCTCGGCCAGTGGCTCCAACAACGGTTTCATTTCGTGGTTTTCCCCCAGCGTCCGCGTTGCCGCCGTGCCCATCCGTTCCTCGCCGAAATACCAGTGCAGCGCGTTCGATTCGAGGTAGTGCTGGTAGATTTTCTTGATCCGCCCGGTCGCCGCTTCGATCGCTTTTTCGGGTTCCTTG
>JABDJT010000226.1 GCA_013003335.1 Verrucomicrobiales bacterium
GGTCGCAGGCGTGCGTTGCGGATTCGACGGTGAAATGCTGAAAATCAAGGAGGTCGGTCCGGCACTCGGGCACAAACACGGCCGCGGCCTGCTGGAACCGTCGGTCACGAAATTCGGTGACCGGTTATTCATGACGATCCGGGCCGAAGACAGCCGGGGCTACGTTGCCACGAGCGCCGACGGTCTCGATTACGGTGAGAAAAAAGCGTGGACCTGGGACGACGGGACGCCGCTCGATCTATCCACGACCCAGCAACACTGGCTGACTCATTCCGACGGCCTGTTCCTCGTTTACACGCGGAAAGACGAATCCAATACCGGTGTGATCCGCTGGCGTTCACCCCTTTGGGTCGCCCGGGTCGACCCGGATAAACTCTGCCTGATCCGCGAGACTGAGCAAGTTGTTCTGCCCCTCCTCGGCGACGGCGTAAACGATCCCGACAGGGTCGCTCTAATGGGCAATTTTCACGTCACCAACGCCAGCCCCGATGAATCGTGGGTGACGGTCGGCGAATGGCTCCCGCGGGGAGGCGCGCTCGGTGACTTGCTGATGGCGCGGATTCGGTGGTCGAAGCCGAACCGGCTGGTGACTTGATCACCGACGGCTTTTCTCAAACACGAACATCTTCAGCAACTCGGTCTCAAGCCGCTGTGCGATCTCCGGCTCGCTGCTGAATCGGTCGTTCGTCTCGCCCAAATCCTCTTTCAGATTGAAGAGCTTGTAGGGACTCTCGAATTTTTTACCGCGCGGTTGCTCCCTTCCGCCGGAGCCGGTTCCAAGGACCAGTTTCCAGTCGCCGTCACGGATCGCGAACATCCCGGACCCGGAATGATGCACCACGGGTGCGCGCTTGAATTTCCCCGGTTGATTTTTGAAGAGCGGCACGAGGCTGAAACTGTCCGGGGCGGCTACGGTCGGCGGAGGCAGTTTCGTTTTCGCTACCTCAGCGGCCGTAGCGAACAAGTCAACGTGGCAGATCGTGCGGTCGCTGGTCGATCCGGCCTTGATCACTTTCGGCCAGCGGACAAAAAACGGTACGCGATGTCCGGCTTCCCAGATGTCCGCTTTCGTGCCGCGCAGCAGGCCGTTGGCGGTGTGATTTCCCTCAAAATAGGCCTGCACGGTTTCGTCTTTCACGTGATCCGGCGCATCCGTGTCCGTCTCGCGAAACATGAATGAGCCGTTGTCGCTCGTGTAAATAACCAGCGTGTTTTCCGCGATACCGGCATCGTCGATTGCTTTCAAAATCTCGCCGACCGTCCAGTCGACCTGCACGATAAAATCGCCGTAGGGACCGAGATCGGTTTTCCCTTGAAACCGCGGATGGGGCGAAACGGGCTTATGGGGCGCGGTCAGCGGGAAGTAGAGAAAAAACGGCTTGTCGCCAGTGGCGGATTTTGTGATGTGCCCGGCGGCCTGTTTCGTCAGTTCATCGAGGCAATCCACGATCGAAAAATCGGAACCGAGTTCGCCTTTGCGCAGGTACCCCGGAAAACCAATGGCCGGCTGTTCGCGGTCCGGTAGGCCAGTGATCCTGTGCCCCTCAACGTAGACATAAGGCGGAAAATCGAGCGAAGCGGGGATCACGAGCGATCGTTCAAAGCCGACATCCACCGGCGAATAATCGAGAGGTTTCGCCCAATCCCACGTTTTTCCATCGTCCTTTGCCTGAAAGCCGAGACCAAGATGCCACTTTCCGATCACCGCGGTGTGATAGCCCGCTGATTTCAAATGAGACGCAACCGTCGGGCGCTCCGGTTCGATCAACGGCCGGCCGTATCCGTTCAGGACGCCGGTTTTCATTTTACTGCGCCAGGTGTATCGGCCGGTCAGCGTCGCGTATCGGGTCGGCGTGCAAACGGCCGAGGGCGAATGCGCATCGGTGAACGTCATCCCCTCTCCAGCCAGTCGGTCCAGGTGCGGGGTCGGGATTTTCGAATCCGGATTCAGAGCCTGCACATCGCCATAGCCCATATCATCAGCGAGAATGAAGACGATGTTGGGTCGATCATCGGCCCTGGCAGCGAAAGCGAAACTGAGAACGAGGGAAAGTAGGACGAATCGATTCATGAAACGAATCAACAGGGTTGTTTTGGCGAATCAACCCTGTTTGATCGTTTTTCGGTCACCGGGTTTTTACTGCCCATTTTTCAGGCCGTTCACGAACGCCTCGATTTTTGCGCGAACGACGGCACCGGGGGAATCGGCGGAGCCGCCGGTGAGATCGAGGAACAGGGAATTGTCGGAACCTTCGGCCAGAACGGCTTTCAGGCGGCGGGTGTCCAAATCGAAAGCCCAGCCATGCCCTTCGACGTCGGGAGATGTATCAAATCGTTCCACGAATTTCCGGGCCTCGTGTTTGGGAATCGCGACGACAATCGTTCCGGCGGGAATTTTTTCGCGTTCGTCCCAGGTGTGGGCGAGAAAAAAGGAGGTATAGCTGTCATTGGCCCAGCGAAGCGGCTGCACCCAGGAAACGTCGACGCGAACGACCTGGTTCAGCAATTTGTCGCCGTGGCCCTTGACGTAATTGGCGGTGTGCTTTCCGGGGTCGGCGAAAGCGGCCGGTGCGATCAGGAGGGCGACTGCGAGGAATTTAGCGGTGGATTTGGTCTTCATTTCCTGTGAAAGATGCGAATCGGACCTCTCCGGTTACACTTTTTTGAAAATGGCTGCTTCCACCCAATCCGAAATCGCTCTCGTCGAGCCCGGCCGGTTCGTTTCGCAAACCGGTCCCGCGCCGGTTGAAACGCCGCCCGGTCATGCGCGGCTTCGCGTGCGGAAAATCGGGGTTTGCGGGACGGACATTCATGCCTTTTACGGGCGGCAGCCGTTTTTTGACTACCCGCGAATTCTCGGACATGAGCTGGGCGCGGAGATTCTCGAAATCAACGGCGATTCGGAATTGAAATCGGGGCAGCTCGTGGCGGTGGAGCCGTATTTGAACAATCCGGACTCTCCCGCTTCACAGCGTGGAAAAACGAACTGCTGCGAGGAACTCGAGGTTCTCGGAATTCACACGGACGGCGGAATGCGCCCGGAAATCGTGATGCCACTGGAAAAACTCCACGCTTCCCAATCGGCAACCGCAGATCAGCTCGCCCTGGTGGAAATGCTCTGCATCGGAGCCCATGCGGTCGACCGCGCGGATATACAGCCGGACGATTACGCGGTCGTTTTGGGGGCGGGCCCGATCGGGATGAGCGTCTTACAATTTCTTCAAACTCAGACCGACCTGGCCACCATCGCGGACATCAACCGCGACCGTCTCGAATTCTGTCGCGACGGTCTCGGTGTCGGCCGCACCCTCGCCCTCGATCCCGACGCCGGATCGATTGAACCGGCATTGAGGGACCTGGGAGGCGGAGTTTTGCCGACTGTGATCTTCGATGTCACAGGCAATCCGGGTTCGATGATGCGATGTTTCGAATTGATAGGTCATGGCGGGACAATTGTGTTTGTCGGTTTATTCCAGGGCGATGTGACGTTTTCTGACCCGAATTTCCATCGGCGTGAAATCACGCTGAAGTCGAGCCGGAACGCCACAGCGTCCACATTTGGACGGGTGATTCAGGCAATTGAATCAAACGAAATCGACACAGCGCCGTGGATTACCCATCGGCTCCCGTTATCGCAAGTTCCGTGCCAGTTTGAAGAAATCGTGACCGATCCCGGCCTGCGAAAAGCGGTGATCGAAGTGGACTAATTTTGCCCGGTCACTCCCTGCCTATTCGATCGGGACTTTCTTCGGAAACGGAAGCTGCAGCCCGTCGGACTCGATCTTGACCTGCCCTCCGCGCAGCAAATCCTGCCCCCAATACCAAAGCGTGATCGTCTCGGAGTTTTTCGGGTAGGCATAAATCAGGAGAACCCGGATCGGTTCGGGCGCGACAGGAATGCGGCGACCTTCTTCCAGGGGAGTGCCGTCCCGGACATTCAGGAAGGTGATGTGCGGATCGCTGCCGTAGCTGATCTTGGTAATCGGGTCCACCGCCTCGATGTCGTCGTAGTCGAAATGAACGGTGTGATTTTCCACGGTGACATCTACGGCCACCATGCGAACGGCAATCGGCGCATTCGGATCCGGAGCAAGGTGACTGTAACCCGTGTAGTTCCAGGCCTTGTGAACCGTCACCTTTCCGCCGCCGAGGCCGGCTGCCTGCTCACGGGTGCGTTTCGCGATGATTTGCTGGACGAGTTTTTCCTGTTGCTCCGGCGATAGCTGAACCGCACGCGGCTGCTGGTTCGGCTGGTTTGGCTTGATTTGCTGCATCGGGATTCCCGGAGCCGATGTGGTGATTTCCCCGGAATCCGGCAGGATGGTGATTGCCTGTTCCGGATTGGCGGAGGGAGCAGAATTTTCAGCGGGAGCAGGCGGGTTTTCGCCGGTCTCCTTCTCGTTGCAGGAGAAAAGGAACAGCCCAGAGGCGATCAGCGCGGGCAGGGTCAATCGGAAATGGTTCATAAGGAAGGGTCGGAAAGAAATTGAAACACGTCAGGGAGGTTTTTGCCAACTCGAAGGCTTGTGACAGGCTGCACCTGAAAAACGAATGAACAAATTCGGAGCGAAGCGGAGTCAATCTGTTTGCCGAACGAACCCTGTTTCTTCAGTTCACTCCCTTTCAGGAATCAAGTTGATCGATGTCGAGTTCGCTGTGGGGATCCTCTTCTTCTTCAACTTCGACGCGATGAATCCAGACGCTTTGAACCAGTCCCAGCAGGGACATGATGATCACCGCAAACGTGCCGCCGTAGCTGATCAGTGGCAGCGGAATACCGGTAATGGGCATGATCAGCAGGTTCATTCCGACGTTTTGAAAAATGTGGGCGAGGATCAAAGTTAGGACACCGACTGTGATGAGCCGCCCGAGCATGTCCCGGCTGTAAAACGCGACGAACAGGCACAGCAGCAGCAGGACCATGAACGCAGAGAGCATCAGCAACGCGCCGCGAAAGCCGTGTTCCTCCGCCAGCACGGCGAACACAAAGTCATTGATCGCGGTCTCATTCGAAATAAAACCCATGTTGTTGACCGTTTTCGGATTGGCGAAGCCTTTGCCCGCCCAGCCACCAGAGCCGATCGCAAGCAGGTTGTGGTGGGCGGAATAACCTTCGTTCAGGATGTCGACTTTTTTGCCCATCAGCATATCGAACTGTACCGTGATCCTTTTTTTCTGGTATTCTTTCAGCCCGAAAAAGTAGGCGTAGGGCAGAAACATCGTGCCGACCAAAACGATCGTGATGAGGTAGCGAAACGGGATGTTTCCGACCAGGACCATCGCGGCAATCACAGGAATCCAGACCATGGCAGACCCGAAGTCACCCTGTTCGAGCACGAGGACGAAAGGTATGATTCCGGCAATTCCGGTCGCGACGAGCCGAATAAACGGATGCCGGAACATCGGATGGATTTTGTGCATGCCCGAAAGGATCAGGGC
>JABDJT010000229.1 GCA_013003335.1 Verrucomicrobiales bacterium
GTCCTGAACCGTCGCGACGACTGAAACGTTTTACCAAAGCCGAACCCTCTTCCCATTTTCGCCATGGAAACCACCGATAAAATCAGCCAAATGCGAGCTCACCTCGAGCAATTCAAGGAAATGCAGCATCGGGCGAAAATCCGGCTCGAACGGCTGGCGGAACTTTCCATGGAAATCGAGGATAAGCTCCGCGAAAAAGATTTTGCAGACCGCGTCAGCGAACTGTTCGGCATCGCCGCCAATTTCGAAGAGAAAATCGACAATCTCATTTTCGACTACGAAATCGAGCGAAACCGGATTCAAAACGAAGGAGCCTGAACCTCATTCTCCAAACAATCGACAGGAGCTCGGTCTCACACGCCGGGCCTGAACTCGACAAACAACCTCCCAAAAAACACCGGAGGATTTCAACATTCGCCGGTGTTTTTGTTCCCTTACGAATCAACAGGGTACGTTCGCCAAACAGCCCTGTTGATTGGATCCCGGCGGATTCCAATCTTGAATTAGAAACCGGCTGATTTACAATCGCCGCCCATGAATTGTATCTCCCGGACCATCGCGCCCGCTGCCTGCGTTTTTCTGTCCGGATCCCTTTTTTCACAGGAAAAACCGGCCAGCCTGACCGGATGGATTTACGAAGACGCGTCCGGTCGATCCGTCGCGGCACGGGTCTACATCGAATCGGAGGACGGCACCTTTTACTTCGCCGAACCGGCCGATGCGAACGGCAAAGCAGTGACCTACGAGAAAAAGCGGAAGGACAGCGTGGAAATGCACACGTGTCTATCGGAGCACCCTTTTTCCGCCAAACTTCCGCCCGGAACCTACAAGATCACGGCGGAGCGCGGACACGAGTTTCTCCCCGCGACGACGGAAGTCACGCTCAAGGCGGGCGGCACGGCGGAAATCGAATTGCGCCTGAAACGTTGGATTCACATGGCCGAGCGGGGCTGGTTCAGCGGCGAAACGCACGTTCATCGGAAAATCGAAGAACTGGAAGTTGTCATGGAGGCCGAGGATTTGAACGTGGCTTTCCCCCTGACTGCGTGGGTGACTGATTCGAAAAAAGCCCCCGTCCCGTTTTTGCCGGAAAAGGAGAAATCCGATCCGCCGATTGCGCGAATCCTCAACGTGGGATTCAACCGGATCGTCTGGCCGTTGAATACGGAATACGAGATTTTTACGGTCGACGGAAAGCGACACACGCAGGGTGCTTTTTTCGTGTTGAATCACCAGAAGCCCTTTACCCAGACCGTTCCGCCTGTCGGCCCGGTTTTCGAGGAAGCCCGGATCCAGGGCGCGGCAATCGACCTGGATAAACACAACTGGCCCTGGACGATGATGCTGCCGGTCGTGGCGGAGGGAAATCATCTCCTGTTCGAACTTTCCAACAATCACATTTGGCGGACGAAATTCGCTTTCACGGAATGGTATCCCGAGCACAAGCCCACTTACATGAACATCCCGGGCAGCCAAAGCTACGACGAGGAAGGCTGGGTCGATTTCGGGTTTCAGTCCTACTACGCGCTGCTGAATTGCGGTTTCAAAATCCGACCGACCGCCGGCACTGCGTCAGGTGTCCACCCCGTACCGCTCGGTTTCGGCCGGGTTTACGTGAAACAGGAAGGCGGAGACCTGGATTTCGAGGAGTGGTTCGATGGACTGAAATCCGGACGCAGCTTCGTGACCACCGGTCCCATGCTGTCGATCACGTTTTCGGAATTTCAGCCCGGCTCGGAGATTTCGGAGGAGGAATCAGATGACCTGGATGAGACGATCGAGGTAGTCGGCCGAATCGAAAGCGCTCACGAGATTGAGAAAATCGAGATCGTCGTCAACGGCGAGATTCTTCCCGTCGAAACCGGCGGCCCGATCGGTTCGCAGGCTCCTCATTCCGCTTTCGTCCGGGAATCGGTCGAACTGGAAGGGGAATCTTGGGTCGCGCTCCGGGTATACTGCCGGACTCCGGAAGGCCGGATCCGATTCGCCCACACCGCGCCGGTCTGGGTCGAAGTCGAGGACGGCAAGCCACTGCTGCCCTCGCTATTGCAGGCAAAATATTTGCAGGACCGGATGGCCGGGGAGATTCAGCGAAATAAGGATGTACTGCCGGAGGAAGCCATCGCCGAGTTCGAAAAGGCCTTCGATTTCTACCGGGACCTCGTCGAAAAAGCGCTGGAAGCCAGGAAAAACGCCAACAACAATTGATCAGGCAACACCTTCAATTGTCGTCACGCCCGGTGTCGCCACCGGATTCGGCTCGTAGGAATCGGCCCACGAAATTCCGGCTTCGTCCGGATGCAGGTCTTCGCCCGCATTCATGGCTTCTTCCCAGGTCAGTTCCTTTCCGGTATGCGCTGACATCCGGCCCATGATGGCCATCATCGAGGAATGCATCATGCGCGGGCCATCGTTGATGTGCTCGCCTGTCCGGATCGATTTGAAAAACTCGTCGTGCTCGACCTGGTACATGTTCGGCTCGCCGGAGCGCGGTTTCCGGAACCGCCAGACGATGTTTCCGTCGTTGTCCTCGATCCGCGGATCGCCCGGACGGTTGATGACGAGAGCGCCTTTCGTGCCGCGGATGATGTCAGCGTTCTCGTTCTTGCAGCCCGGCGTTTTGCGGGCACCAAGATGGCACCAGACGTTGTTCGGGTATTCGTAGGCCACGTGGTAGTGGTCGAAAATGTTTCCGTTCCCCGGCTGCTTCACCGAAAGGCCGCCGGTCGAGCGGCAGAGAATCGGGTCGGTATCGCCCATCACCCAGCCAATCTTATCAACGGAGTGCACTGCCTGCTCGACGAGTCCCCCGCCGCCCAGCCAGGTGTAATTATACCAGTTCCGAATCTGCCATTCGATGTCGCTTTCACCCGGCTTCCGCTCGGACGGTTCCTTGTGCGGCTTGGAATATCCGGCGTAATACGTGGCATACATGCTGACCACGTCCCCGATCATCCCTTCTTCCATCACCTTTTTGAATGCCTCGACCCGGCTTGGCGAATAGCGCCAGCAAAATCCGGCCACGATCGACAGCGGTTTGCCTTCGCTCATCTTGATCGTCTCGTACCCGTGACGGACACCCGCCGCATCCACAGCCATCGGTTTCTCGGCAAAAATGTGTTTCCCGGCTTCCACAGCTGCCCGGAGATGGAGCGGACGAAAGCCCGGCGTGGTCGTCAGGAGGACAACATCGACATCTGATTCGAGAATTTTACGATATCCGTCCAGCCCGACAAACTGCCGTTCCTTCGGGACATTGATCTCGCCCGGGAAATTGGCTTTTGCTTTTCGCGCATTCAGCGTCTGCAAGGAAAGATCGATCCGTTCCTGGAACAGGTCTGCCACGGCATACAATTCGCAGTTGTCGTCTGCTGTCAGCGCCTGCTCCGCCGCGCCGGTCCCGCGTCCCCCTGTTCCAATGAAACCGATTTTCAGTTTCTTGTCCGGATCGACACCCTGGCCTTTGGCGGCGCCCGTAAAAGCAGCGGCAGCGGCAGCCGTTCCGGCCGTGGTTTTGACAAAATTCCGTCGATCAAACGGGTTGGAGGATGGAGAAGGTTGGCTCGTTGAATCGCTCATAACTGTTTCTGATTTTGTTAAAAAAGAAAAGCAGTCAGCCAGCGCGGAAGCAAGGCGGAAAACCGGCGTGAAGCGGGTAGAGGCTCTGCAACCCCCGTTGGTTCGTTTTTCACGCCCCGTAAATCCGGGCAACCATTTCGCGATTCGGTTCGGGAATCCACTCCGGTTTTCCGCGCCCCTCGCGGATCGCAGTGGCCGAGGCAGGGTGCTCGAACGGGACCGGGATGTGCCGCCAGCCATCCCGCTCCTCGATTTCATCCCCATCCCGCGTGACGACGATGAAGGTCAGCAGTTCCCGCAAAATATCGGGATTGGCCCAGCGTTCGATCTCTTCCCACTGATCCGTACCGACGATCCAGTGCCAGTCCGCATCCGACTCGAGGTCCGAAAACTGCGCGGCCGTTTCCCAGGAATAACTCGGCGGCGGCCGGTCAATTTCAAATCGGGACACGGTCGCGCGCGATTCCCCCCATTCCCGAGCCGCCAGGGCGTTTTCGATCATCTCAAATCGCTCCTCCGCATTCGCCCGGGTCGCCTGTCCCGACTTAAAAGGCGACTGGGCACAGGGCACAAAAATGACCCGGTCGACGTTGCAGACACGGAACGCAGCCTCGACCAATTCGAGGTGCCCATTGTGAACAGGGTCAAAAGTGCCACCAAAGAGGGCAAGTCGCTGGGGGGAGTTTTCCGGCATAATCCCAACAAAATCCGAAAAGCCCGTTTTCAAATCGGAAAAAGCTTCGAATATTCCCTTGTTCCTCCTTCCCGATTTTCGAATGCGTCATCTTCGCGGATTTTTTGCAGTCCTCCTCCCCCTCCTGAACGGTCTGGGGTTTCTCGCTGTTTGGCTGTGTTTTATCAATCGATGGGACAGCCTCGTCTGGGTCACGTTGATCCCGGTCTGGGCCTGGGCAGGGCTGGGCTTTTTGTTTTCACTGGGCTCCTGGCTGGCGATTCGGGGAAAAATCCCGATCATCCTCGCCGTGGCCTGGTTTACCATCGGCCTGAGTTTTTCCGATGAATCCCGCGCGTTTGGCCGGGAACTGTTGAGCCTGTTCGGGGAGGAAAATTCGCCGGCCGCCCGGCTTTCACCGGAACAACGCGAGAACAAAATTCGCGTGATATCGATCAATTGCCGGGACGAATCGCTCGATGCCGCCCGGGAATCGCTGCTTTTCGAGCCCGACATTGTCTTCCTTCAGGAAAGCCCGCCGCTTGAGGAATTGCGCCCGCTCCTCGCCGATTTGTTTGAAGGCACCGGCAGCATCACCTCCTTCCGGCGAAACGTCATCCTCGCCCGCGGCCGATTCCTGTATCCTGCCCGGCCGCTGAAAGGCGCATCCGCCGGAACCGCGACCTGCTACACCAGGCTCCAGTTGCCCGATGGCGAAGTGCTGGATCTAGCCAACCTTCACCTCGAACGATCCATCACCCGGCTCGACATCTGGAAATCGGAGACTCGCGAACGCCTCACCCGTGCCCGGGTCATCAATCGCCGGCGACTGCGTCATCTCCTTTCCAACCCGGAATTCCGCGAAACCAGCCACCCTCTCCTGATCGGCGGTGATTTTGGCACGCCGCCCGGCGACGACATTTTCCGAATGCTGAAAAACGCCGGTTTGTCGGATGCATTTGTTACGGCGGGAGGAAGCAACGGCTCGACTTATCCTGCGCATTTCCCCCAAATTCGCATCGATCAATTCTGGCATTCGGATTCAGTGGTTCCCCTTGAAATTTCCACCCAAAAATCCGCGCACAGCGACCACCGGATGGTGATCCTGGATTTTGTGTTGTCCGAAGAGGGACCTCGATAAACGAAACAACAGGGTTTGATTGATGAACAGACCCTGTTGATTCGATTTACCCTGCGAGCAGCCCGCGCAAATACTTCAGTTCCCCTTCGATCTCGTCCGTGGAATCGACTGTTCTTGCAATCTCCTCGAAAATCAGGGTGTGATAGCGTTTCCGCATGCGGGAAAGGTGCGTCGACAACGCTTCGCGCGAAATTCCCAGGAATTCGGAAAGTTCCCGATAGGTGTCTTTGCCAATCCGTTTTTCGAGATGCAGGAACAGCGCATGGAACAGCTTCGAGTTATCACGCAGGACGTAGTATTGCTGCAGTTTTTCCCGCGCCATATCGCGCAGGTGTTCCGCCCAGCCGCGGTCAAACCCGTGATCCGGTGGATCGGATCCAGGATCCTGGTCTTTCGCATCCTGTTTCTGATTCAGCAAAAAATTTCCCAGCGCCGTGTTCAGCAATGTTCGCAGTTTTCCCTCCCCCGGGCTCGCCTCGCGGAACGCATTCCTGTTTACCAACTCGAGGAAAAACTCCTGTGCCAGATCCGTAGCGGATTTCCGCAACCGCCGTCCCTTTCCTTCGAGCCAATACAGGATCTCCTGGTGGACCGGGCCCCAGTAATTTTCACAAATCAGTTTCAGCGCGCGACTACGGACATGCTCCGTCCCGTGTTGCACCGCCAGAACCAGACTCCAATCGGAGATTGGGAACTTTTCTTTCAACAGGTGGAAAGGTGAGGTTTTGGCGCAACACATCACGATTTTGAACCTGCCCAATTCTCCTGACAATAGAATTCTTTCAACGGAATCGTCACAAATCGAAAACCGGTTGCGCAAAACCCGGTTCGCGCACATATTGCGCGTCCAAACCGCGGGATGGAGCAGTCTGGTAGCTCGTCAGGCTCATAACCTGAAGGTCCTAGGTTCAAATCCTAGTCCCGCAACCAATTTCAGATTAGCGCCCTGCATGATGTCATGCGGGGCGCTTTTTTTGTGATCAGTCGGAACTGCTCCCTCCGAACATCTTCTCGATCGCTCCTTCCATGCGGGCGATGGCTGCCATCTCCCGCTCCAAACGCTCCACCCGCTCCTCCAGTTCCGCGAAACGCTCTTCCAGCGGCAGTTCAGCGCTCGATTCGTTTCCAGGCTCGGATGGCGGGGTGGTTTCTTCGGTTTCCATATCGATTTTGATCCAGTCTCAATCAGCCAAACCGCGACATCAAGAGATACATCGCCGCGATCAATACGAGTACGCCGATTCCGCAGGGTTTGGCCCATTTCCAGGGCGTAATGTCCACGTCGCCCGTGTGACTCTGTTCGTACGGTTCGGGCCGGGGGCGGATATAGCGAATCGTCAGCATGATCACCATGATCAGTGCGAAATTGATCGCCCCGATGTGCAGCCAGTTCAGCTCGTAGCCGAAAAATTTGCGGAGCCCGGTGTCCGGTACCTGTTGGAAAAATCCGAACCAGGTGTAAAACACGATTCCGACAATCACACCGACATACACGGCAAAAGCCGGCGTTCGTTTCGAGAAAATCGCCAGAAGGACCAGCGCCAGGAGCGGGATGTTGTAGAGCATCGCCAGGTTTTTCATCAGGTCGAATAACCCGCCCGACGCCTTCGAAATCAGCGGGGCAACCGCAATCGCACCGATCGCGACGCAGATCCCGAAAATCTTCCCGACCTTCACCATTCGCTCCTCGCTCGCGTCCCGGTTGATCAGGTTCTTGTAAATATCGACGGAGAAAAGCGTCGTCGCTGAGTTCAGGCCGGAATTGAACGAACTCAAAATTGCCCCGAATATAACCGCTGCGAAGAAGCCGAGCATCAGCGGAGATTGAAAGACTTCCAAAACCAGAGCGCCGTAGGCCAGGTCTCCGTTTTCCAGGTTTCCGGAAAACAAATGCCAGGCAATAATCCCCGGCAGAACAAGGTAAAACGGCCCCAGCAGTTTCATCAGCGCCGCGAAAAGCACACCTTTCTGCCCTTCCGCCAAACTGCGCGATCCAAAGGTCCGCTGCACGATCGCCTGGTTGGTGCACCAGTAATACGTCGTGATCAGCAGCATGCCGGTGAACAACGTCGAAAACGGAATGTTCGCCTTTTCGTCCATCGCCACCGGATTCAACATCTCCGGCTTGTTTTCGGTCAAATATCGGAACCCGGCCATAATTCCGCCACCTCCCCCGAGCCGCTCACCTAACAGTTGCAGTCCCAGTATCGGGACGAGGAGCCCGCCGATCAGCAGGCCAATTCCGTTCAGCGTATCCGAAACGGCCACCGCTTTCAGCCCGCCGAAAATCGCATAAATCGAACCCGCGATGCCGAGAGCGATGATCGTCACGACGAGCGCCGCGTTTTCATTGCCGCCAAACAGGCGTTCGACTTCGAATACATCGCGCATGAACAACCCGCCCGAGTAGATCACGAAGGGCAACAGGTTCGTCAGCAGCGAAAGCAGCAGCATGATCGAAACCAGCGTCCCGACCCCGCGGCTGAACCGGTTTGCGAGAAATTCGGAAACGGTCCGGACGCCGCCCCTCAAGTATCGCGGTAGGAAAACCAGCGCCATCAGAACGATCGCAATCGACGACCAGACCTCCCAGGCCATGACCTGCATCCCGTTGGAATAGCCACCGCCGTTCAGGCCGACGAGTTGTTCGGTCGACAGGTTCGTCAGCAACAGCGAGCCGGCCACCACGATCCAGGTTAGAGATCGCCCGGCCAGGAAATAGCCCGTCGCCGAATCGTGATCGTCTTTGCGCGTCGCCCGCCAGGTGACGAACCCGACAGTGCCGGTGAACAGGAGAAAAATGAGAAGCGTGGTCATAGGTGGGGATTTCCGGAACGCGGAGTTTGAAAAAGCGGCCCGCGCTTGTCCAGCACGATCAAACAGGGTCTGTTTGGCGAACCAACCCTGTTGGATCGTTTTTGAACGGGCAGGTTGAAAGTCGGTCTTAACAACTGAAACCGTGTGATTCCCGCTTTCGCCCCTTCCAAAAAGGAATACAGTACGAATTCTTCGTTTTTCTGAACCAACCCAGAACTCAACCGCTCCCCTTTCCTGCACCATGGTCAAGTGGCTCCTCAAGTCTATCGTCGGCTCCAAAAACCAGCGCGAAATCAAACGGATTTTGCCGGTGGTAGCTGAAATCAATCGCATCGAAGAAGAGCTGCAATCTGCTTCGGAAGATGTCCTGAAACAGAAAACCGGGGAGTGGAAAGCCCACCTCGATCGCTACAACGAGCGGACGGAATTTTTCTCGCAGCGAAAGCTGGAAGCGATGAATGACACGGCGCTCGGCGAAGTTCTCGAGGGCTGGAGCCAGCGGTTCGAGGCCCTCGCGGATGAATATCCGGATGCCGCCGGGTTCTCCATTTCGGATGTTTCGGGCAACACGGAACAGATGGTGGAACGAATCCGCGAAGCGCAGGAAATTTTTACCAAGCTGAAAAAGGATTTCCCGGCCAAGCGGAGGGAATATCTCGATGACATTTTGCCAGAGGCTTTTGCCGTGGTGAAAAACGCCGCCCGCCGCCTGTGCGGAACGGAGTGGAATGTGTGCGATCAACCGGTGAAGTGGGAGATGGTGCACTTCGACGTGCAGTTGATCGGCGGGATCGGCCTGCACCGCGGAAAAATCGCCGAGATGGCCACCGGGGAAGGGAAAACGCTGGTCGCCACGCTGCCGGTTTTCCTCAACGGACTGACCGGCATGGGCGTGCACGTCGTGACGGTAAACGATTACCTCGCCCGGCGTGACTCCGAGTGGATGGGTCACCTTTTCGAATACCTCGGTCTCTCGGTCGGCTGCATCCAGAATGATCAGCGCGGGGAGAAACGGCGCGCGCAGTACGAAAAAGACATCACTTACGGAACGGCGAGTGAGTTCGGATTCGATTACCTCCGCGACAACGGGATGGCCCAAAACAAGGAGGACCAGGTCCAGCGGAATCACTACTACGCGCTGATCGATGAGGTCGATTCCATCCTCATTGACGAAGCCCGGACACCGCTCATCATTTCCGGCCCGGTCCCGCCACGCGAGGCCGACCAGCTTTTCGACCGCTACAAATCGCAGATCGGTTCCCTCCACCGGAAGCAGGCCCAGCTTTTGAACCAAATCGCTGCAGATGCAAAGAAAGCCCACGAAGCGGGCGATGAAGCCGAAGCCGCCCTGTTGTATTTCAAGGTGAAGCTTGGACAGCCCCGCAACCGCGCCCTGATGCGGGCGATGGAAGATCCGGACGTCCGGAAACTGATCGAGAAGCAGGAGCTGGAATTCTACAAGGACCCGCAGAAAACCGCGCTGTTCGAATTAAAAGAGGAGCTCTATTTCACCCTCGACGAAAAGCAGCACGAGGCGGAACTCAGTGAGCAGGGGCGGAATTTCCTCAGCCCGGATGATCCGGACGCCTTCGTTCTCCCGGATTTGTCCGAAACGTTTTCCGAGATTGACGGCGACAGTTCTCTCTCGGACGAGCAAAAGACGAAGAAAAAGCAGGAGATCCAGGAAAAATCGACTTTCCAGGCCGAGAAGATGCACACCATCTCCCAGCTGATGAAGGCCTACACCCTTTACGAAAAAGACATCCACTACATGGTGCAGGACAACCGGGTCATTATCCTCGATGAAAACACCGGCCGCGCCATGCCCGGCCGCCGCTGGTCGGATGGCCTCCACCAGGCTGTCGAAGCGAAGGAAGGCGTCAAGATCGAGAACGAAACGCAGACCTATGCGACGATTACGATCCAAAATTACTTCCGGCTCTACGAAAAGCTCGGCGGCATGACCGGCACGGCCGAAACCGAGGCCGCGGAATTCCACGACATCTACAAGCTGGATGTCCTCACCATCCCGACCAACAAGCCGATCATTCGCGAGGACCTCAACGACAAGATTTACAAGACCCAGCGCGAAAAATTCAAAGCCGTGGTGGATCTCGTCAAAGAGCGAAACGCTGCCGGTCAGCCAATCCTGCTTGGAACGGCCAGCGTGCAGAGCTCGGAAATTCTGTCCCGCATGCTCAAGCGCGACAAAATTGTCCACAACGTTCTCAACGCCAAGTATCACATGCAGGAGGCCGAAATCGTCGCCCGCGCTGGATTGAAAGGTGCGGTCACGGTTGCCACGAACATGGCGGGACGGGGCACGGACATCAAGCTTGGCGAAGGCGTCCGCGAAGCCGGTGGCCTGTTAGTCATCGCGACGGAACGTCACCAGAGCCGTCGAATCGACCGCCAGTTGCGGGGACGTTGCTCCCGCCAGGGCGATCCCGGTATGTCCGTTTTCTACGTGTCCTTTGAGGATGACCTCATGGTGAAATTCGGTGCCGCCGAGCGAATGACGCGGATGATGGAACGTTTCGGCCTCGAAGAAGGCCAGGAACTCGAGCACAAGT
>JABDJT010000260.1 GCA_013003335.1 Verrucomicrobiales bacterium
CCTTGTGAAGCCGGATCAACTCGCGGTAGAACGGCACCGGCGTCGAGCCCGTCGCCAGCCCGAGCACGATGTTTTTTCCTTTGCCCTGACGGGCGCGGATCAGGTCGGCGACCTCAGCAGCGAGTTCCGTGCTGGCCTGATCGGAGTCGGGAAAAATCAGCGTGCGCGTATTTTCGAAGCGTTCCTGCTGCGTCTGCCCCGTGCCGGGCGAATCGATGATCGACGTCGATGAACTCATGGTGGGTGTTTCGCCGAAGATGGAGAAGGCAGCGGGGATAGGCAACGAGAATGTGTGGCATGGTTCCGGAAAGAGCCGGTTGCGGTTGCCCGATTTTCCAAAATCCCCTACCCTCCCCGCATGAAATTTTTCGCTGCTCTTTTCCTCCTGTTTTCCGCCGCCCTCCTGCCTGCGCAGGACATCGACCAGGTCCTCGCCGCCGGAAACAACGACGGCCTGAAAGTCGAGGGCCGCGTCGCCTTTACTGAAGGCCCGGCCTGGCATGCGGCGACGAAGAACGTGTATTTCACCGACATCCAGAACAACCGCATCCTGCGCCGCGATCCCACGGGCGCGGTTCACACCTACCGCACGCCCTCCGGCCGCGCGAACGGCCTGCTGTTTGACGGAAAAGGCCGACTCCACGCCTGTGAAGGCGGCCGCGAGGGCGGAAACCGGCGTATCACCCGCACGGAACTGGACGGTTCGGTCACGGTGCTGACGGCGGATTTTAACGGCCGGAAATACAATTCACCGAACGATCTCGTGATCGATTCGAAAGACCGGATCTATTTCACCGACCCGCGCTACGGCGACCGCGACGACATGCAGATAACCGATGCCGACGGGAAACCGGTCGAAGGCGTTTACCGGATCGATCCGGACGGCAAGGTCACCCAAATCCTGACCCACGAGATCGATCGCCCGAACGGCATTGAGCTGTCCGCTGACGAGAAATTCCTGTTCGTGGCCGACAACTCCAACGGCAAAGCCGGCGACAACCGGAAGTTGTGGCGGTTCGACTTAAAAGCCGACGGCACGGTGGAACCCGGCAGCCGGAAGGAGCTGTTCGACTGGGGAACCGATCGCGGCCCGGACGGGATGTGTCTCGGCCCGGACGGAAACCTATATGTCACCGCCGGCTTCAATTTTCCCGACCTGCCCGCGCAGACGCTCAAGAAATTCCGGTCCGGCGTTTACGTGATTTCGCAGGAAGGCGGGCTGCAGCGTTTCATCCCGATCCCGATGGACATGATCACGAACTGCACCTTCGGCGGTGAGGATGGCAAAACGCTTTTTGTGACGGCGGGGCACAAGTTGTGGAGTCTGCCGATTCAGTAGCGACCCAAGTCGCAAGATTGTGATTGATTTCAATTCGAGATTTCCTACGATTTCCCCTTCATGAACCGTGTATCCTGCCTTGCGATTGCCCTGCTTAGTGTAGTCTTTTTCCACTTCCCGGTTTCCTCCCGTGCGGGGGACGACGTGGCCGCCTCGCCCCAATCGCACCATTCACATGAGGGCAAGTTTGACCTGAAGTGTTTCTTCCGGGGAATTGGCAAAGCGTTTACCAAAATCGTATCCTCAAGGGAGCCGACCCGTGATCGCAGGAAGGACGCGAGTCTTGCCAAAAACGACTAGAGTAGAATCAGGATGATATACATCCCCGCGACTCCTCCGAGGAAGGGGGTCACCATCAATCGTTTGTGTTTTCCCAGTTGCCCGAGGAAGTAAACGGCGGCCGCTCCAATCAAGGACAGAACGATCGTGATCGCGAAAAAGCCGAATACAAATCCGAGCGCCTGATCCCACCCGCCATTTTCCGGATCGCTCACCACGATTTTACGAACTTCGGCGATGAATTCCGACACATCAAAATTCGCAAAGAAGACGAGTGAGTAAATCAGGAACCCGGCACTTCCCAACCACGCTTCGAGGAAAGGACGCGTCGAAATCGGGGCGGCTACGGAATCGGAAAACGGCCAGCTTTCCTTGGGATCGGGATCTTCTCCAAGGACCTCTTTTTTCAGACGCAGGTTTTCCAACAGCGAGTTTGAAATCGAAATTTTCAGGCGCGTCTGAAACCACAGGATCAGGTTCAGAGCTGCGTTTGGAAAAAAACGAAGTCCGGCGACATACGCAATGGAAACGATCGCAGCGATTGCCGGTTTTTCTCCCAATATCTCAATGATATCGAAAAATTCAGTCAACAGATGCAACGTTTTCCAGTTTCATTGTACTGCAAGTTGATTCTCGGAAACTGCGATCAGCCCTGTTGGAAATCCGGTTTGATCGTCCCGGGCCTTCCGCCCGAAAGGGCTACGGGCCTTCTCTTTTCGTTCTGTTTTTGTGACGGAATCTTTCACCCGTGAACCCGCCGCGCGGATGGGGGTGGAATCGCCCGTCGTCCGGTGGTAACCTTTTCTGCCTGTGGGCGTGCTGCGATGACCCGCGATTTCGAAAAAATCGAAAAACTGCTCGACCGATATCCTGAGGATTGGTCCCTGCGCATTCGACTCATCGAGGAAAATATTCGCAACGACGACCGCCCTGCCGCCCAGGCCCTGGTCCGCGAATCTCCGGACTCTTCGCCCCTCCCCGGCGAGCTGCAGTATCGCCTTCACACCCTGATGGCGAAGGGCAAGGAAGCCTTTGATTTTCTCCCGCCCCTTGAGCCGGATCTGCGAATCGAGCACGCCGTCGATCCGGATGAGAGACCGCAAAAGGCGCAACAGCAGCCGGAATCCCCTTCGGATCAAAAGGAGCAGAAGCCGGACGCACAACTTGAGACAAAAAAGGAGGCCGCTGCCGAATCCCGACCGGAGCCCGAAGCCGAAGCCCCAAAACCGGAATCCGAATCGAAGCCGGAGGTGCAGTCCAAATCGGAGCCCGAGCCGCAACCGGAGCCGGCGAAGAAGAAGGAGGAGAAACAGGAAGACTCGGCGAAGGCTGATCCGTCGGAGCCGAAGGTCGAAGCGCCGATTCGCAAATCCTCTTCCAAACCCGATTTTGACGAAATCGCTCCTGTGGAAGGCGCGGGGTTGAAGCAAAAACTCGATGAGCAGAGCCGGATCGCTCCCGTAAAAGGCGACGGAGATGTCGAGTTGAAGAAAAACGATTCGCTGTCGAAAAAGTGGGACAGCTATCGCGGCAACCTGATCCTGACCGACGCCGAGCCGGGCGAGGAAGATCTCACGCCGAAACGCCGTTCCTACGCGGCGGACAAGGTCTCCGCTTTCACCCTGGCCCTCCTGGTGCACGTGCTGGCGATCATCGGGTTCGGTTTCGTGGCAATGTCCGTGGCCCGACCCAAGCCGCCGCAGCTGATCGTTTCCGTGGTGCAGGAAAAAGAGATCGACCTGACCACCCCGCGAATTGCCAAGACCGAGCAACGAAAGGTTTCCGCCGCCTCGGCCCAGGCGGTGAACGTGATGAGCAGTGTGGGTTCCTCCGCCGTGAAAATCCCCGAGATCGAGGCGACCGATACACCGCACATCACCACGCTGGTAACCGGCATTCAGCCGACCGGGATCGGCCTGAGTTTTTCCGGCGAGCCGAACATGGTGTCCGACGTGAATTTTTTCGGGATCTCGGGAGGCGGGAAACGCGTCGTCTTTGTGATCGACGCCAACCGTCCGATGCTGGTTGATGAAAAGGGCGGGATGTTCGCCTACGACAAGGTGAAAAACGAGATCGGCGCGATGCTGCAGACGCTCCGGCGCGGCACCCATTTCAATATCCTGCTCTACGAAGGACACCGCGTGGTGGCCTTCCGCGAAAAACCGGTCCCGGGTCTGCCGTCCAATCGCCGTAAGGCCGTCGAGTGGCTCGACCCGCTGAACCGGACCTACGAGCGCCTCGGCCTGCGGGGCAATTACGAAGGCCAAATCGTTCTTTCCGAAGAAGAAGTCGAGCCGATCCAGAATCGCGATCTCACGAACTACACGAAGGCCATCCAGAAATCGATGGAATGGCAGGCAAGTGCCGTTTTCATCATCGCGGGCCAGTTTGGCGGGATGCGGCAGACCCCGACGCCGGAAATGATCGCGGAGTGGAAGGACAAGGGCGGCCAGCCCCGCGTGCCGGGAACCCCGGGTACAGTCGATCCGGCCGCTTTGAAGGCCTGGCGGGAAGCCCAGCAGAAAACGCGGGAGTGGCTGCAAAACGAGAATGCTGCACGCCGCGAGAAAGGTTTGCCGCCGAAAGTAGTGCTGAATTTCAACCAACTCGTTCGGCAGGTCACCGGCCAGACCCAGCCCCGCGCCACTGGTGGAACGCCCGCGACCGGCGGCATGCCCCGCCTGCCTGATCATGGCCCTGCCTCGATCGAGGAACAGGTGAAAAACCTCGTGAAGAAATATTACAAGGACCAGGGCGAAGAAGAACCTTCCGTTCACATGGTGCTGTTCCTCGGCGAAGATGAAAATCTCGGTCGCTTCGAAGATCACTTCAAAGATCTTACCCGCAAAAATCGCGGGAAGCTGAAAGTCCTGCGCGGGCTGGCAGCGTTGGAGGACGTGACGGGCAACAACTGAGAAATCGGACCGGCACGATCCAACATGGTTGGATTGACGAATTCACCCGGTTCATTCGTTCTTTCATTTACAGGAATTACAGATTTCCGGCCAATTTTTTCGGGAAACGAATTTGATATTTGTTGTGACTCCGATCACAGAACGACCGTCGAATCCGACGAATCGCATTCATGAAATTCCGACTCTGTTTTCTTGCCCGACTCATCTGTTGCTATCCGCTGCTCATCGCAACTGGCTATTCCGACCATGATCCGCCACCGACCCTACCGCCGCCAACGATCCCGGCCGGAACCGGTGGACTCGTAGGTGAAGTCGCCGGAACTGCCGGACATACGGTAGCCACCGCTACAGGGTCGACGGATGCGTTGCTGCACAATGCCCTTGCGAGAATCGGTCACCTGACTGGATATCAATTGGACGGACTTCTTACCTCACTCGGACCGAACGACACATTCGTTTTCAGTCCTTCCGTTGTCAAAATTCTGGAAGCTAACAGTCTCCCGGCCCCATCGGCGCAACGGGTGGGTTCCTTCCAGGGGCTGACCGCGGCGACACGGGATATCGGCGGCAGGCTCATGACCCTGAGAACGGGCGCGTACCTGACCGGTTCGAGATTTGCCCGTGCCAACGAATTTGTCGGGGACGTCACCTGGATCGATGATGGCACGTGGATCGAAATTATTGCCCAGGCAGATGCAATCGATCTCAACATCGACGATTTTGGATATGCCAAAACGATGGACCTTCGCACGTATGTCGGAACCTTGGCAGTCGAATATCATCCGAACCGCTACCAGACCTTCGGCGTGGCCGGTTCCTGGACGGAGACCGATGCCAAGTTGGGCCGGGGCCTGGGAGACACGCAAGTGACCGGAGCGGTTTATTCCGTCTACGGTTCGTGGTATGACGGACCGGTTTACATCGACGGGCTGCTCGCCTACGGCCGAATGAGCCACGATATCGCGCGGACCGCCTTGAATGACCACACGGCATTTGCGGATTCGGAAAGCGAGGCCCTGTCTGCTCAAATCAACGCCGGGGCGAACTTCGACTGCGGGAAATTCGTCACCGGTCCCATTGGCCAACTGGAATACACCCGTTCCGAAATCGACCCGTATACGGAATCCGGAGCCGGGCTTTTCAATATTGCGGTCGATCAACAGCAATCGAGCACCCTGACATCCGATCTCGGCTGGCAGATCGCGTTTCCGGTGGAAACTGCGTGCGGGTTTATCGCTCCTCACGTGAAAGCCGGTTGGAAACACCAGTATCTCTCGAATGACGATCCGGTGACAGCGACCCTGGTCTCGTTCCCGGCAAACCGGCTTTCTGCCGAGCCAGTCGAACTGAGCCAGGATTACCTGGTCCTGGGTGCGGGTCTGGTTGTCAAAAAAGCCGGATGTTTTGATCTTCTGCTCGACTATGAAGCGGAGATCGCTGAGTCTTATTTACTGCAAGCCGGCACGCTCTCGATTCGAATCCCGTTCTGATCCGGGGCCCGGCAGCCACGAAACAGGGGGCCCTTGATCGATCTCTTATCAGTTCTACGAAAGATAATTCCGGCGATCTGGGTCGCCGGATCGGTGGTTTCCTGTGTTTCTCCCAACGGTGAAGCGGTAAAATACCCGCTCATGAAGGCGGATCGGATCTCCGCCAGCCCGCAGATCCAGACCGGAATCGTGGTCGACGAGTTCGATGTCAATCTCTCCCGGGAAATCGACCGGGCAGCCAGTGAAGCCGGGATGTGGAGGATCGCTGGTCCAACCTCTTCTCAATCTCTCGGCAGAGATGTTTCATCAATCACCGCAGATCACATGAAACACAGTGGCGTATTCCGGAAAGTCACAGCAGACCGGTCGGCCGACGCGGACGAGTATCCGCTGATCCTCCGGGGAACGATATCCGCCTTTCAAGCAGGCGGTGTCGTACAACTCGATGCGGAGAAAAAGTTTGCAGCCGGCACGATCGGAGGAACTCCGGGATCCGCCATCGCCGGGATCGCCACCCGGAACGTAAAAACTCCGGTTCGGTCGATCGTGGAACTGCGTGAAGTTTCCCTGACGGACCGTCGGACCGGGAAAACGCTCTGGCACGCTCCTTCCATCTCGATGAGCACCGATCTCGACGGGGCCCATTACCTGCAGGCCGACCGCGATATCCTGCAACGACGCCTCGCGTGGGAATTGAAACGGGTCAATACGGAACTGATTCGCCAGTTGGCTGATTCTTTGGGAGACGAATAATTTTCCGTCCCGCTGCCACCGAATCCGGTTATTTCCGCCGCAGCATCATCAGCCGGAATTCCATGGCCTCTTTCCCGATGATATCCGGCGCGGACAGGGTCAGGGTCCCGGTGCCTTTCTCAAGGCGAATAACACCGAGCGTCATCGGTTTGAAATCCTTCACGTAGCTTTCCGCCCTCGGGAAGCGGTCGTTCTCCATCCCTTTCTCAGGCTGTTGATTCGCTTGTTCGACCTTTGCGGAAATCGATTCATCGCCATAGGCGAGCTGGATGGTGGCCCCGACGTCTTTCTTGTTCACGCAGTAGTAAATCTCAACCTCGTAGTCGCCGGTCTGCCCGACTTCGACCTCCCAGGTGATCTTGTCGTCCTCGCCGGTCCAGTTTTTGAAATAGGAGCAGTTCGGAAACTTGTTTGAACGTTGAATGTTGCCGTGGGCCGTGCCGTCGCGGGCGGGAACCTGCGTCAGCGGCGTGTCCGGATGCCCAATCACGAAAGGACGCTGGTCTTCCTCCGGCAGTTCCGCGGCGATTTCGGAATTGAACCGGGCGACTTCGTCCTTCAGTTTTTTCAGAATTTCCGGCCGATTCCTGATCGGTTTTCGCTGCCCGGGATCAGCGTCGAGATCATACAGCCGACCCTGGAAATCGAGTCGGTAGTTCCCGAACTTCACGCCGGTTTTTCCCCGCCAGTGGGAGAAAATTGTCCGCTGCGGCCAGCGTCTCACCTGCTCCCCGAGAAGAAGAGGTGCGAGGCTCATGCCATCAAGCGGCTTCGCGGTTTTCGCTTCAATTCCCGCGAGCCCGGTCAATGTCGGCAGCAGATCAATTGCGGCACTGCTGTGTTTTACGACCGTTCCCGGCTTGATTTTCGCGGGCCATTTCACCAGCAGCGGGGAACGCACCCCGCCTTCATCGGTCGAGCCCTTTTTCCCTTTCATATCGCCGTTCCAGCGCACGCCATTGGGGCCGTTGTCGCAGAAGTAGAGAACGATGGTGTCTTCGGCGAGATCGAGCTGGTCGAGTTTTTTGAGCACGCGGCCGACATTCCAGTCGATGTTTTCGCACATGGCGAGCGCGCAGCGCAGGTGCAGGTCGTCCTCTTTTTCGGCATCGCGATTGTGCATCTTCAGCTCGCGATCCTTGTACTTGTCCCACCAGCGGTCGGGCACCTGCATGGGTGAGTGCGGGGTGTTGTAGGGCAGGTAGATGAAGAACGGCTGGTCGCG
>JABDJT010000274.1 GCA_013003335.1 Verrucomicrobiales bacterium
CATGAAACCGGTCGAGAGTCAGCAGATCCTCGAGCCATTTTTTCTGATCGTGAGTCATGCTGTGATGATTCCGCGGGCCGTCGAAAACGCCTTCGTAATTCGTCTGCGTGCCCCAGCGTTCCGGAGCGATCATCAGCGTGCTGACATGGGTGAGCCCGGTTTGCAATGCGGTAACCATCAGGTCGCCCATGACGTGGATGTATTCATTCCGCGGAAGGATTTCGGCCGGGCGTTCCACACGGTGTTCTGCCAACTCCGTTTTCATTGATTCGATTCGATCCATCCGATTCTCAATGGCACGGACCGCTTCGAAATATTCTTCGAATTTTTGCTGATCCGCTGTGCCGAGCCGTTTGCGTAGTTGCTTCGCGTTGCCGAGAGCGAGGTCGGTGATATTCCGATTCCGCGACTGCGCTTTGGTGCCGAAAAGTCGATCGTAGACCTGGCGGGGATTACGCATCGACGGGGCAACGTGGCCGGTTCCGTACCAGGACATATTGTCAAAATAAATCGATTCGATGTTGTCCTTGTGATCATTGCAACTGAGTTCCAGCGTCGGAAACGGGGTGTCCTGCCCGATATGATCGGCGGCGATGTGATCGAGGGTCCGGGCCAGCGGGTAAGCCGAATTTTTCACCTCGAACGGGGCGACGCTGGTGAGGAAGCACGAGGCCGCCTGCGCGTGTGAATCCGTTCCATGCTGGAAGGTGCGATCCATCCCGGTGAGGAGCGCGATTTTCTCCCGCACCCTGTGCAATGGAGCAAGCGTCGGGGTAAATGTGAGCGGATGGCTTCCTTCCGGAGCAGCCTCTCCTTCAAACCGCCAGACGTTGTTCTGATTCGCGAATTTCGGCAGCGGCCGATCGCCTTCTCCCGGGAAAAATCCGCGCCGGACCAGACCGTTGGGCAGGTAGAAAAACGCGAGTCGCTTCGCGGGTTTACCCGATTTGCTGGCGGCGGCGAGACTTTCGAACCACGGGAGGCTCAGCATCGTTCCGCCCGCTCCGGCGATGAATTTGCGGCGGGAACATTGCGAGAGTGCGGAATCAGTTTTCATGGGAGGCAGCCGGGGTTTTATGCAGGAAAGAATCGCTCATGGCAACCCGCTTCAAAAGGGTTCGAAGGCTGTCGTCGCCCGCCTGCGCGTTTTTGGTAATTTTTTCAATCGCGGGGGAATCCGCGGGACCAAGCTCCCGGCCAAGGGCGTAGGATAGCAGGTGCGAAACGAATCCGCGGATGAAGCGGTGTTTTTCCTGTAGCAACAGCTCTTTGAATTCCAGCGCGGTCTTAAATTCGTGACGATTGAACAAGGTGCCGCCGGGATCGACCGGCCGGCCGTTTTCGTAGGTGTCCCGCCACATACCGGTCGGGCCGTAATTTTCCAAAGCGAAGCCGAGCGGGTCGATCTTGTCGTGGCAGCCCGCACAGTCTTCGCGCTTGCGGTGTTCGGCGAGACGTTCGCGGATGGTCAAAGTTTCCAGGTGGGCTTCATCGGCCTCCGGAAGGGGCGGCACATCGGCGGGAGGCGGCTCCGGCGGATCATTGAAAATCACGGCATTCATCCACGCCCCGCGCGTGATCGGCTGTGTGCGCACCGGTGTGGAAGTCATCGTCATCACGGCCGCGTTGGTGATCACGCCGCCGCGTCGCGGGTCTGCCAGAGGGACACGTTGGAAGGTCAGAACCTTGTCCTCGCTTCGTTCCGATTTTCCCTTGTAACTCGATGCCAGCATCGGGCTTTGCCAGGTGAAATCGGGATTGAGCAGTTCAGTCACCGAACGATCTTCAATGAAAACCGTTTCGAAAAGCAGCAGCGGCTCGAGCATCATGTGCATGCTGACGCGGTACCCGTTGTAATAGAAATAGGGATATTTTTCCGGATCCGGAACCGCCGTGACGAGCCGGTCCAGTTGCAGCCACTGGGCCGGGAAGCTATCGCAAAACCGACTCGATTTCGGATCGTTCAACATCCGGTCGATCTGCCCGCTCAGCGTTTCGGGATCGCTCAGCTGTTTGGCCTCCGCGAGATCCAGCAGGGTGTCATCGGGAATACTTCCCCACAAGAACAGAGCCAGACGGGAAGCCAGTTCGAAATCGTCCAGAGGCTGCGAGCCCTCTCCATTGGCATCCGGCGATTCATAAAAATACAGAAAATCCGGCGTCGCCAACACGCCTCCCACGACGGTCCGCATGGTGTCCTCAAACGACACGCCTGCCCCGAGGTTTTCCTCCGCAAATTTCACAAACCGATCCAGCGTTTCCGGTTGCGCCGGACGGCGAAACCCCCGGCGCAGCAGAGTTGTTAATCGCGACCGGACTGCATCGGCTTCCGGCTCCGGCTTTTTCGCTTCGGGGTTTTCCTTCGGTAAACCGGTCACCTCCAGCTGGTCCAGCCCGAACAGGAAGCTTCTCGATTTTTCATTTTTGCCAGTGCAACGAACCATCAGCCGGTGTTTCCCCGGGGCTACCTGAATCGGAATCCGAATGTCCGCAGCCCGGCTGACCTTGCCGTCAAACAAATCGACCGGCTCCCCGATTTTCCTGCCATTCAGCAGCAACTCGAACGTGCCGTAATCCGGAGCTTTCGTGAAACCGATCCGGAGTCCATCGCCTGCAGCCTTCGTTTCAAACGTGAGCACCAATTCCAGCCCGGGCTTCCGGCACATCCAGATCAACTGGTGATCGCCCCCCCAATGACTGCCCCAGTTTTTCTTCATTTCCTGTGTCCAGACTCGGCCTTCCGGTTTGCCGATCACTTTCAGCCACTGATCATTCTCCGCCTCCCAATCGCTTTCGGATTTGACCGGCTCACCCGGCGGCGCAAAAAAACGGTTCCAGCTGCCGCATTCCTTCGGATTCAAATCCGGGCTTTCCACGATTGTCCGGCTGAGCGTCAAAAACGACTCCATCAAGAGCGGCGAAAGTGTCAGGTGATCGGCGCGATTGTCGAATCCGTGTTCCGCCCGCTGATCCTGCGGAAACGCCGCCACCCCGCGAAATCCCTCCGGCCGTCTCCCATCGATGTCCTTGCTCAGCGGCCGGCTTGCTACCTTGACCTGATCCGGCATCTTGCCAGTGGCCGGGTGAAAGTAATCCTCGTACCGCCGCAAGAGCCGTTCGTTCAGCTGGAAAATGTCACGGTCCAGTTCCAGCAGATCAACCACCGCATTATTGTACTGAAAGCGATTCATCCGCCGGATCGGCGTGGGCGAAAACGACGCATCCGCCAGGGCCCGGGTCAGCATCGCGTCGAGATGTTCGATCAACGCCTTCCGCGTCGCGTCATCCAGCGGCGGTTCATCTTCCGGCGGCATTTCGCCCTCTTCCAGAGCGAACACCAGTTTTTCCAGCAGTTCCGGTCGGGCCAGGAGGTCTTTTGCCCCACCCAGTTTCAAGAGGTTCACCTTTCCCTTCACCTTGCCTTTTTTCCCGTGGCATTTGATGCAATTGGCCTTGAAAGCCGGCTGCACAACTTCGGCAAATGGCTCTTTCGCAACCCCGCCGGAACAGATCGAAAAAGCTGCAAATCCCGCCCAGAGAGTGCCTTGATGGAATCTTCTTTCCATCTGTCCCGTGAAAAATCTCTTCAAAAAAGAATCCATCCGCCTTGTCGCATTTTCTCATTCTGGATTGAACTGATCAATCAAAAGCACGAAGAGAAATGCGTCAGAGACGATAGAAGTTTCAATCGACCATTAACGCCATTCCCGTGGGGATGGTCTGAAATTCTGCGTTACAGCACGCGGTCCAGCCTGATCAGATTTCAGAGGCTTTATCCTCTCCCATTGCTTCCTTGCACGTTTGCCCAGCCAGGGCCACGTATGTATTGGTGACTGCCTCGGCGATGGCGGTGTGTGCCTGTATGACGTCCGGGCTTTGGCTGAGCACAGTGCGAGCGCGCGTGACCCAATTCAATGACGATCCGAAGATCCCGCCGAGGGACTGACCTATTTCACGAGCAGCAGCCAGGTTTGAGTCTATCGTTGTGCGTTGCCATCGGCGGCTGCTCTGCCATTGGGCCCAGCCGAGGCGGATGCCAAAATTGAATAACTCCAAGAGAAGAATTGAGCTCGTCCTGCAAGTGCGGTTTTCGAGACGCCTCTGAAGAGTTTCGCGAAGGTTTTCGACAGCGGGACCAGTCGGGTTTGCGGACGTTGCATCAATCAGTTCTCCACCATCACGAAACGCACCGGAGGCCACGATATGGGCTCGAGCATCTGTCAGCGCCTGCCGGGTCTCTGCCGTTGGCGTACCAGCCGTCTTAGCCAGGATTTCCGCTGCGCCGACCAGCCAGCCGCCGCTGTGAAGGTTTTGGAAGACGATCTCGTTGCCTATGCCGCCGTATCTTGCAGCCATACCAGCGGCATCCAATAAAGTCAGGTATTGTCGATTACCCATATACTGTTCTTGGTCTTCATATCCTGGCCGGGCGCTGATCGTGGATCGACCGTTTTTGGTAAATGCGTCTTTTCGATAGTGCATGATCGAAGCGAAGTCATACTCGGTATAGTTTTCGGAGTTACGTCGTTCGAAGTTGGGCTTTGCTCTCTCAATAATGTTTTCCCACAGGATCCGAACGTACCTGTCGCGATCGGACCGAGAATGTTCATGTGCGAGTCCCAGTGCGTGGCCAATTTCATGCGCAATGATGAAATTCCAGTTCCAACTCGCTATACCCATTTCCTGCCGACCCCCGATCATCCCGACGTAGGACCAGTTTCCGGGATCGTTTTTGACCCGAATGTAATTGGGTTGGCCGTTCCATGTCCGAAACTCGACATTTGCGACGTTCGACCACACTTCAAATGCAGTGCGATACCTGTTTCTGTTAGCTCCGGTTACACTTCCATCAAACTCAACATATACTCTTCCGCCTGTCCATCTTCGTCCGGTAAAACCCTTTGCCGACAAGTCGTCGACAACAAACCGCATGTCATCAATCTGTATGACGTCGCGATCAAGGTGTTTGAAAGAGGGGCTCTCAGCAAGCAGTTGCGTGAGATCGGATCTAGTTAACGGCTCGGACTGATCTTTAAAAAACAAGGCCATTATTGTTCCCTCTGACTGTCGTCTGCATTCATGCTTTCGTGAGCACGGAATGGTGGTTTTCGGAAACACCCCGGTTTAGACGAACTGCATTGTCGTACTGACTCGAAATAAAGCGCTTCCTCTCGGAGAATTGGAAAGGAAATTTCCCCTGCGGTCAACCATTTGCCCGACTTCTCCCAATAAACGGACAGCGCTTCATCACTCCCTGGGCCGCGAACGAGAGTGAATTTCGGTTTTGGTAACAACTGTTGGCTTTTCACAGCGATCAAACACTTATGAAAAAAGTGGCGGAGAGGGAAGGAATCGAACCAACCTCGGCGAGGATCACTCGTCGACAACGGTTTTGAAGACCGCGGGGGCCACCAGGCACCCATCTCTCTCCTTTTTCGGAACCCGTGAACGGTGCTTGGATTCGACGGCGGCGTCAATGAAAACTGACAACACGAGGGAGCGATTCACGTGGCTTTTTCGCGAACCTGTTTCACAACATCGACAAGGACGCCCGCCGCTTCATCAATTTCCTCCTGCGTCGTAAAAATCGAAAGCGAGATTCGCAGGCTGCTGAAAGCCCGCTCGTCGCTGAATCCCATCGCCTTCTGAACGTGGCTTGGCTGCGCTTTCCCGGTCATGCAGGCGCTGCCGGCGGAGCATTGCACACCGGCCCGATCCAGCAAAGGCAGCATTTCGGCTGCGCGGCACCCGTCAATGGAGATGTGAGCCACGTTGCCGGTACGATGCTCGCGATGACCATTCAGGTGCACGCCATCCAGCACTTCGGTGAGTTGTTGTTCCAGGTTATTCCGCAGTTTTGCGACGGCAGCTGATTCGCCTGAATCGAGCTTTCTCTTCATCAACGCCGCAGCGGCTCCGAGGCCGACGATATAGGGAACATTCTCGGTTCCGGATCGTCGCCCGGCTTCCTGGCCACCGCCGCGAATCATGGGCTCGAACGGTGTGCCTTCACGGACGAAAAGCGCCCCTACCCCTTTCGGTGCGTGAAATTTGTGGCCGCTGATGGAAAGAAGGTCGACGGGCACTTCATCAACCCGTACCGGCACTTTGCCAGCGGCGTTGATGGCATCAGAATGAACCAGCCAACCAACGCTTTTTGCCAGAGCACACACATCGGCAATCGGTTGGATCACGCCGGACTCGTTGTTTGCCCACATCACCGAAGCAAAACCCGGTCGGTCGGATTCGAGCTGCGAGGTGAATTCCTCGAGCCGGAGACGGCCCGTCTCGTCGGTGCCGATCCGGACAGCGATGAACCCAACCGCTTCCATCGCTTCGATCGGCCGAAGAACCGCGCTGTGCTCGATCTGGCTGGTGAGGATCTTGGAATTCTTCCGACCGATTTGGCGGGCCATCGATTTGAGAGCCATGTTGTTGGATTCCGTCCCGCAGCCGGTAAACACAATTTCCTCCGGCCGGGCCCCGATCAAATCGGCAACCTGTTTGCGGGCGGTTTCAACGGCACTTTTCACACCCTGCCCGGCAACGTATCCAGCGGAGGGATTGTGAAAATTGTCTGAAAAATAGGGCAGCATCGCTTCCACCACTTCAGGGTGGACCCGGGTGGTGGCGTTGGAATCGAGGTAGATCGCCATGCCGGGAACATAGGCAGTTTTTCAGAAAAAACGAATCAACAGGGTCTGTTTGACGAACCAACCCTGTTGAATCGTTCCGGCCGGAAACGAAGAAAACCGTCGCCTTGCAGCGACGGTTTTTTCGGTGTCTTGGAGCTTTGAGCTATGAAAAAAGTGAAGATTCGAACTTACGCAGCGCCGCGATTGGCGGGCGATTCGCTTGTCGAAGAGAATTCGTCGTATCGATCAAAGTAGCCTTTCCTCCACATGCCGTAGACGAAACGGGCAATGGCCCGACCGGTGAATTTCTGGATTGTTTTGTCGACGTCCCTGGTGACGGCCCGACGAATCGAGCTGGCCTTCATGCGGACGTATCGTTTTTGCACATCCTGCTTACGACGACGAATCATGGCCTGGTGAAGCAGACCGGATTCGGTCAGTGTCAGGGTTCGGGTGCTGTGGTTTTTCGTGGGATTCATGCGATAAATTTTTCCGTTTCTGCTAATTTCTAAAAAATTAGTTTGGGGAGATTGATAATTCGGCGTGGTCGAATGCATTCCCGGTCGTCGTGCAAGTAGCAGGCTCAATCGACTGGAAGTCCCAAAATTGGGGGGAAAAGAAGACTTGTTTTAAAATCTTATACTTAATATCCCCATATTATCTTAAAAGTCAAAAATTTTTCCCGCAAAAGATTCGAAAGATTGAAGTTTTTTGCAAATTTGAGAGATTTGCAGTGAAATTGGCTCAACTTTTTGCTGAAAGATGGAAATCCCGTCCGGCGTATCGACCTCATGCCTGAACCCCGGACCACTTGTTTTTTCCGCAGGATTCGCTTTATCGCCGCCTGGATTCTGCTTGTTTCGCTGGTCGGAACCGGCGTGTTGATCTGGTTGATGGCGGACCGGTTGTTGACGCCGAGGCGGCGCAGCCATGAACCGCACCATGCCAGGATCCTGTCAAATCCAACCGATTTCGGTCTGGAAATTCAGCCGTTTTCCGCCACAGCCGCCGACGGCGCGATTCTACAGGCGATGCTGGTGGCCCCATCCACACGAACCGGTCAAGCGGTGAAGCGTCGGCGCATGGAGGAGCGCCTGGGTGGACGGAAGATTCGGGGAACAGTTTTGATGATTCACGGCCGCGGCGGAATCAAAGAGGACGAATTGGCGATGACGGAGCGGTTCGTCGCTGCAGGTTTGCGTTGTGTGATTTACGACACGCGGGCGCACGGACAGAGCGGCGGCCGGTTTTGCACCTACGGTCACCTCGAAGTGAACGATGCAATCCGGGTGTTGGAAACTGCGGACAAACGATTTGCTCTGGATTTGCAGAATGAACCGGTTTTTGCCTTCGGTTATTCCCTGGGCGGAGCGGTGGCCGTCCAACTGCTCGGCCAACACGGCAACCGCTTCGCGGCAGCAGCGGTTGTGGCTCCGTTTCGAGATATCGGGGACATTGTGGCGTTTTCCGGGGAGCGGCATTCCCGCGGCTGGCTGCCGGGTTTTTTCGCCCCGGCCTGCGTTGCCCTTGCGGAAGCCCGGGTAGGTTTCAACTCGGAGAAAATCCGGCCCGTCACGGCTGCGCTTGCCATTGAAACACCGATCCTGATCGCTCACGGCGAAAAAGACCTGGTGATTCCCGTTTCCCACGGGCGGTCTGTTTTTGAAGCGATTCCAAAAGCGACGCCAAAGCACTGGATGCCGATCGCGGATGCCTATCACGGAGACGTTTTCCTGAAAGGGGGCGACAATTTGTACCAGGCAATGATCGAATTCTGGCTGAACAACTCGTAAATCCGGCTAACCTGTCACAAGATGATGTGGCTACGCGTGTTTTTGTTCACGGCCCCGGTCGCTCTCGCAGCGGCGGGCGCATGGATTTTTACGCAAGCACGGCAATTCCAGTTCGAGCGGAGTGAGGATCTGATTTACGTGATCCAGCAACCTCCGGGTGAGTTTAACCCCTTCCTTCCGTCGACAGGCGTAACCCGCGAAATCACGGACATGATATTCGAAAGGTTGTTCCGACGGGATGACGATTTGAAATTGCGCGGACACTTCGCGGAATCCTGGGAGAACCGCCAGCGGATTGTTCTACGGATGAAAGATGAAGAGACCGCGGAAACGGCGGCTTTGCTGGTCGTCGACGAGGAAAATCCGGAGGTGAAAGCGCTCAACATCCTGGAAGCGGAGCGGCAGGGGCCTGAGATCCGGGTTTGGCTGGAAGGCTATGACCGGTCAAAAATTGATCAATTCCTCGCATTGTTTTCGGAAGAAGAAAAAGCGGATCTGCTGCACGTGAGGCTGCAGTTGAAAGATTCGATTCGGGAATCTTTCGAATTGTTTCTGGGAAACTCGATCGAGAAAGAAAAAATCGAGATGATGCACTACCGATCGGCCCGGGAGGTCGATCTGTTCGTGGGTGGGGAAACGGATTTGTTTTTGAAGGAGTTGCGCCTCTACTATGAATCAAACCGCAATCTCGAGCCGGAAATCGAACTCCTCGGAAAGTCGAATTTCTACACGGAAATGGACATGAGCCTGCGCTTGCGGGACGATCTGCTCTGGCAGGATGGGCAGCCGATCACCGCCAACGACGTGATTTTTTCCTACGAAGAACTCACCCGGCCCGGCTCAATTTACCCGCTCGGATCGGAATTCTGGTTCGTCAGTTCGGTTGAAAAAATCGGGGATCTTGAAATTCGAATCAATTGTCTGGAAGCGAGCGCCGTGATGCTGGAAAGCTGGGAGAAGTTGCCGATCCTGCCCGCCCACCGGCTTAACCCGAATATGACCGACGAAGCGTGGCGGGATTTTTTCCGGAACCCCGTCGGCTCCGGGCCGTATGGCCTGCTGGAACGGCGGAATGATGGCGGAGTGATGCTCCGCGCGCACGAAGGATACTTTCGCGGTGCACCGAAACAGAGCCACGTGATTTACCAACTCATCCCCGATCGGGAGGAACGCCTGCTGGCCCTCCGACGGGGAAAAATCGACGTAGTCGAACCGGATGTCCGGGAACTGGCCTGGATGGGCCGCGAGCAGGACACGATCCGCTTTCTCGAAGATGCCCCCCGGTTTCAAACCTTCCTGGCGTGGAATTTGCGCCGCGAGAAATTCTCAGACCCCAGGATCCGCCGCGCCCTCGCCTATGCAGTCGATCTCGAAACGATTGTGAAGGAATGCTCCGAAGGACATGCCTCGCCTTTTCGAGGTTTGTATTTCCCGGCCAGCCCCTACAATCATGATTCAGAGAACACTCCGAAATTTCGACCCCGGGAAGCGAAACGCCTGTTCGAAGAAGCGGGCTGGAAACCCGATGAAACCGGGGAAAAGCTTCGCCACCTTCCCAACGGCGATCCAGCCCGGTTCACACTCGCATTCGACGAGTCGAATCTTCTGAACGGAAAAGTTGCCGCGGAACTGAAACGGAGTTGGGGCCGGCACGGCATCAGGGTGAGGCTCCTGCCGATGTCCTGGGCCGAGCTGATTGAGACGAGAGTGACGGACTCCAAGTTTGATGCACTGATGCTTGGCTGGGAGTTGGAGGTCGGGCGTGATCAGTCCCGTGTCTGGCATTCCCGCTACGCCACGCCCGGCAACAGTAATTTTACCGGTTTGCGGGACAAACAGGTCAATCACCTGCTCGACGAAATCCTGCACGAAACAGACCCGGAAAAGACAGTGGAGCTGACTGCGCAATTGCAGGACCTGATCGCCGAGTTGCAACCCTGCCTGTTTCTCTTTCAAACCGGCCGGAAACTGGCCGTGCCCCGAGACAGTCTGGTTCTCATTCGCCCCCGGTTGGACGGCGAGATGCGGGTTGAGCCTCTCATGATTGGACGAACCGGCATTGAATCAGTCCGGCCGTGGTGGGTGCGAAAAGAAATCATCAACATTGAATGATCAGCGGAGACGATCAGAACCTGACGTCACCATAAAATTCTTCGATTTTTGGGCCGACAAAAGAATGGTGAATCAATAGGGTTGATTCATCGAACCAACCCTGTTGATTCGTGTCAGCCTGTTTTTCATGATCCGTTTTCTAGTTCGCCGAACCGGGATTGCCATCGTCCGCCTTATCGCGATGGTCCTGGTGCTTGGCACGCTGACCCAATTCTCTCTCTGGCTACTGGACGAGCCCAGGCAGGTTTGGCAATTAGCGGGATCATTCGACAGTGCGGAACTGGCTGACTTCTCGAAACGCTCCATCGCCAGTTTTCGAGTCCTGGCGATCTGCTGGACAACGGTCGTCATCTTCGGATTGATGATCGGAATCCTGAGCGCCCGCTTCCGCCAAAGCCGGGGGATGAAGCTGTTCTGGATGCCGTTCATGGTTGCCAGCTGGGTTCCTGCATTCTGGCTGGTTTGCCTCGCGGCGCTTTGGCTTCTGGAAGGCTGGGGGCATCCGGGATTTGCGGACGGGGAGGCACCTGTTCGCGTGGAAGGACTCAACCAGTGGTGGCATGCCTCGCTCCTGGGGGTGATCCTCGCAGCCGGGGCGATCGGGTTTCAATACCGGATCTGCCGGGAAGGAATTATTCGGCGCGGCACGCAGCAGGAATTTATCCGCTCATCCTTCATGCGTGGCCATCGGCGCTCGACCATCTTCTACGATCACATTTTGAAAAATTCCATGCCGGCTTTGACGGGTGTTATAGACCGCGGGCTACCGGCCACGCTTGGCATGCTGGCCGTTTCGGAGTGGGCTTTTCGCTATCCCGGTCTCGGACAGTTTCTCGTTGAAGGAGCCCGGCTCGGCATGCCGGAAGCTGTATTCCTGACGGCGGTTGTTTTTTCCGGGGTCGTCATTCTCGTCACGTTGCTGGCGGAATGGATTCATGGAATCCTGGATCGCCGGATACGAACCGGACCTTATCCCATCCACTATTGAATGACCGAAATCACTATTGAATGACCGAAATCCCGACAGCACCTTCCGAAACGCCGGCGATCAACCGTCGCCGTTCGCCGTTCGGGGATGCCGCGATTCGGGTGTTCGGCCGGTTGTGGCGCCGGCGCTACGTCCATCTCACGGCCCTCGGTTACATCGTTCTCCTCGTACTATTCTGGCGGGAATTTCTGAGTATTCCTTCCGGCCAGGCCCTTTCAAACTGGTCACCGCCCAATGAGACGCATCCGTTCGGAGTCAACGCCCTGGGCCAGGACATGCTAAAACTCTCACTCGCGGGCGGAGCCAAATCCATGACGGTCGCCCTGGTTGGTGCTGCCCTGGGAGTAGGTGCGGGGATCCTCGCATCCTGGCTGGTTGTTATCTCCGGCCGCCGGATCATCGGATTTTGGTCTCTCACCCGGATTTCACATTGGGGCACTTTTACACCCGCATTCAGCGTCCTGGTTTTGATTGCCGTCGGGTTGCGCCCGGGATTCTGGCTGCTGGCAGTGCTTCTCGCAGGAGTCATATTTATCGCAACCGTGGCACGCATCGCCCGCTGGTTTGAAGATCTCGAGCTCCGGGGTGACACGATTGCCGGAACAGTCCTCGGCTTCACGAGCATCCAGGTGGTGAATCGCAATCACCTGCCGGTTGTGATCCGGCGCGGCATTGCCCTGTCCTGCAGCCTTGTCCCCGGGCTGGTTCTCGGGGAAACAGCTCTTTCTTTTATCGGCCTCGGACTCGTCGACGGAAGCTGGGGGAAATTGATCGCGGACGGACGCGAAGTCGTTTTCGAAGCCCCGTGGCTGCTCATCTATCCCGGGCTGGTTGCCAGTCTTTCGCTCTTCGCACTCGCCTCTCTCGGTTGGATGGCTCGCCGCTCCATGAATGGCGAACTGCCGCCCCGCGTATTTTAACAATTCACCGCATGGCCGAAACCGAACCACAACCCCCTTCGACCGAAGCTTCGTCTCCGGAAGGAAAAAAGCTGCTTCTGGAAGTGGAGGGACTGACCATTGAGCGGCGACTCCCGGACGGCGAAATCATTCGTGCCCCCGACGCGGTGTCCCTCTGGGTCAATCGCGGTGAAATTCTCGCAATCGCTGGGGAACGCGGTTCCGGAAAATCTGCCATCGCTCAGGCTCTCGCCGGATTGCCTGCACCCCGTTCGCGAATCATACACGGTGAAGTCCTGCTTGAAGGAGAAAGCCTCCTGAAAACCGGCCGGTCCCGACTCCGGCAAATTCGCCGGAAACGAATCGCCTTTCTCGAACCGGACCCGAAGGCGCAATTCAATCCCTTCATCACGGTCCGTCAGCACCTCCGTGAAACCATCCGATTGGCCGAACGGCAATCCGAACTGGCAGACGAATCCGAATGGTCCCCGATTTTTTACGAAGTCGGTATTGTCGAACCGGAAAAAGTTCTCGATCACCTGCCTGATACCCTCTCTCCCGATCTTGCCCTCCGCATCATGCTGGCAACCGCCCTCTTTGCCGGCGTCGAACTTCTGATCTGCAACCAGGCCCTGACCGGAGTCGAACCCTACACCCGCACGCAGGTGATGAACCTGCTCAAGCAAATGCGGGATGAGCGCAACCTGGCCATTTTGCTGACCACTGACAATTTGCGGGAAATTGAAACCGTTGCCGACCGGGCCATCGTATTGTTCGAAGGTGGAATAGCCGAAATCGGGACTCCCGAACGCATCCTGAAATCACCCAAATGCGGCTATACGCGGGCTCTCATTGAATGCATTCCCCGTGCCGGATCCGACCGGGCCCGGCTGGGCGAAATTGATACTGACGCCCTGCACGAAGGCCGCATTGCCGTTCACAGAAATTCCTCGCAAACCTACTGATTCGCCCCAAATTCGCGTTCCATGATCGACGAAAATCAGATTCGGGAAAAACTCGGCGAGGTAACCTATCCCGGCTTCAGCCGCGATATCGTGTCTTTCGGACTGGTGAAAGGAATCGCCGTCGATGGCCGTGATGTCACCGTCAAGATCAGCGTCGCCACCCGCGACCCGAAGATTCCGGATGTCATCCAGTCCGGCATCAAATCCGCCCTCGACACGATCGATGGCATTGGTGAAATCACGCTCGATTTTGATATCAAGGATCCTCCCGCCCCCGAAGGCAGCGGCGCGGCCGGTCTCGCGAAAGCCAGCATTCCCGGCATCAAGAAAATCATCGCCGTGGCCAGCGGTAAAGGAGGAGTTGGAAAATCCACAGTCGCCACCAATCTTGCCATTTCGCTGCAGAAAACCGGAGCCTCCGTCGGACTTTGTGACTGCGACCTTTACGGCCCAAGCATCGCGCTCATGCTCGGCGTTGAAGGAGAGCAACCGATGGCCACTCAGGAAAACGAAATCATCCCGATCGAGGCCCACGGCATCAAATCCATATCCATGGGCAACCTTCTCAGCGAAGATTCACCCGTGATCGTCCGCGGACCACTCGCCACTCGATACGTCCAGCAATTCCTCCGCCAAACCGTCTGGGGCGAACTCGACTACCTCGTCCTCGATCTCCCGCCCGGCACCGGCGACATCCAACTCACCATCGTTCAAACCGTCGCAGTCGATGGCGCCGTCATCGTCACCACGCCACAGGAAGTCGCCCTCATCGACGCCCGCAAAGCGGTCGGCATGTTTCAAAAAGTGAACGTGCCGATTCTCGGGATCGTCGAGAATATGGCCTGGTTCGAATGCGAGCACGGCACGAAATACCCGATTTTTGGAGAAGGCGGCGGTCGGCAGGAAGCAGAACGTCTCGGCGTTCCCCTGCTCGGACAAATCCCCATCGATCCCGAAACCGGGAAACGATGCGACGCCGGCGAACCCGTCGCCCAGCTCGATCCGGCGGAAAATGCGATCAGTTCCGCTTTCTCAGACGTCGCCAAATCGGCGATCGCAGAAATACCGGCCTGACGAATCTACAGGGTTGATTCGTTTTTCTTTCCCTCGGCAGACAGGCTGGTAGAATCCGGCCATGGAAACTCCTTCCACCACGCGCCGGACATTCGTCCGAAAATCGACTGCCACCGCTTCGACGCTCGCCCTGGCTCCGCAGTTCGTTCACTCCGCGCCGGACAATGAAATCAAGCTGGGCCTGATCGGTTGTGGCGGACGCGGGACCGGTGCCGCCGCCCAGGCCATGAATGCCGGCGATGAAATCAAGCTGGTCGCCGTTTGTGATGTCGACCGGAAAATCGCCGGGGAGAAAGTCGAACTGCTTTCCAGGCAAAAGCCCGACCAGGTTTCCGTTGCCCCCGAAAAAATCTTTTCGGGGTTTGGAGACTACAAGAACGTGATCGCCGAATCCGACGTCGTGATTCTTGCGACGTCACCCGGCTTTCGTCCGCTTCATTTCGAGGAAGCCGTGAAACAGGGAAAACATGTCTTCATGGAAAAACCGGTCGCGACAGATGTGGCGGGCATCAAGCGCGTCCTCGCCGCCGGCGAACTGGCGGAGCAAAAAAATCTGAAAGTCGGAGTCGGCCTGCAGCGAAGGCATCAACCGACCTACCGGGAATTTGTGAAACGAATCCGGGATGGCCAGATTGGCGACATCAAATATCTCCGCGCTTTCTGGAACGGCTCCTCACGCCCCGGCAAAGAGCGCCGCGACGGAGAGACCGAGCTCGAATACCAGATCCGGAACTGGTACTACTTCACCTGGCTGTCAGGCGACCACATTTGCGAGCAGCACGTGCACAATCTCGATGTCGTAAACTGGGTTATGGGTGATCAGCATCCGGTCCGCGCGCAGGGCATGGGCGGCCGCGAGGTGCGGAACCTCGACATCAACGGCCAGATTTACGATCACCATTTCGTGGAGTTTGAATACGCCGATGGTACCCGAATGTGGAGCCAGTCCCGCCAGATTCCGAACTGCTGGCGGAGCGTCAGTGAACACGTGACAGGTACGAAAGGGGAAGCCGATTTTGAGTCGCGCCTTTTCGAGATTGCCGGCGAAACCCCATTCCAAAAGCGCCTACGGAAAGGAGAAGATGGCCACCAACTCGAACACTACCCTCTTTTCCAGGCGATCCGGAATGACCTGCCCCACAATGAGGCCCGGCACGGCGCAACCGCGACGATGACCGCGATCCTCGGCCGCATGTCCAACTACTCGGGACAGCCTGTCACCTGGGACGACGCCATGGCCAGCGACCAGAAGCTCGTCCCGGATAATCTCGTCGATTTCAATTCCAATCCACCCGTATTCCCCGACGAATCCGGGGCCTATCCCGTTGCCGTTCCCGGTGTGAGCAAGCCGTATGAAATTTGGTATTGAGAATTTCGGGGAAATCACCCGCGAGAAAATCGAAGCGGCGCTGGAATTGATCCGTCCTGACATTCCGCCCACGCGATGTGAAATTGTGCCCGATTTTTCGCCGCTTGGTGAAGTCTGGGCAAAATGGGAAAACGAAAATCCGACGGGTGCTTTCAAAGTCCGGGGCGGACTGGTATATTTCGATTGGCTGAAATCCGCTCATCCGGAGATCAAAACGATCGTGACCGCCACCCGCGGAAATCACGGCCAGAGTGTTGCGTTTGCCGCCCGGAAAGCAGGAATTCACGCGAGGATTATTGTCCCCTCCGGAAACTCAATCTCCAAGAACGAGGCCATGAAACAACTGGGTGCCGATTTGATCGAGCACGGCCGCGACTTCTCCGACGCGCTCGATTTCGCCCGGGCAGAAGCAGCAGCTGATCCGGCCTGCCATTTCGTTCCTTCCTTTGATTGGAAGCTCGTGCTCGGTGTATCGACCTACGGCTACGAACTGTTCGAGACCGTGCCTGACCTCGACGTCGTATTCGTGCCAATCGGTCTCGGATCCGGGATCTGCGGGACGATCGCCGCCCGGAATGCGCTCGGCTGCCAGGCGAAAATCGTGGGTGTTGTCGCCGAAGAAGCGCCGACCTACGCCGATTCCTTCGCAGCCGGGAGAATTGTGGAAGGCCAAAAAATCCCCAGGACAATCGCTGATGGCGTCGCCTGCCGTGTGCCTCACCCGGATGCCTTTGAGGTGATTCGCGAACACGTCGACCGGATTCTCGTGATTCCCGAGCCGGCCATCGAAGCGACCGTCCGGCGCGTCTTGCGTAAAACCGGGCAACGAATCGAAGGGGCTGCTGCATTGAGCTTCGCCGCTTTGTCAGGTTGGATGCAGCCGAATCAAAAAGCGGCCGTCATTGTTAGCGGTGGAAACATCGATGACGAAATCTTCGATCGGGTGGCTCGCTGAGCGAAAACGTATCAACAGGGTTTGATCGACAAGCCAACCCTCGTGGTTCGTAGAAAGCTCACTCCGCAACGATTGCGACGTCTTTTTCCTCTGACCCCCTGGCTGCCAGCTCGAGAGCTCTGATTGCGTCTTCCGGACTGATCAGCTCCGGCATTAAAATCAACGGCTGATCCGGATCGGAGGGGACGACGATGTTCACGGGCAACTGCACACGGTCAAAGCGGCGGATGTCCGTGTCGATCTCCGGCTTGCGGGCCGTGTTGTCAGCCTGGATCAACACGACATCCAACTCTTCCAGCTTTTCCTGAACTTTCTTGTTCGAGAAGACACGCTTCTCATTCAATTGGCAGGTCAGTCACCAATCCGCCGTATAATCAATCCAGGCGATCCGCTTTTTCTGCCGGGTCATTTCCAGAACACCGGGATACCACGCTTTCCACCCTTCCTCGACTGAACCGCCGCCCTCAGCCACTTTATCTGTGGCCACCCGGGTCATTTGGATCCCTACGGCCGCGACAAGAATCGCCAACCCGTATCCGATCGCATACCGGACGGATTTGTCTCGCACCGGACTGCTCCAGGTGCCGTAAATCCAGGCCGCAAGCCCGATCACGACAAGAGCAAAAAGAAGCCAGGTCAGCCCATCGTAGCCGGTTTGCTTGGCAAAACTCCCGAGGAAAAAGACAGCGGTGCCAAACATGGCGAAAGACATCCCCTTTTTAAATGACTCCATCCACGGGCCGGGCTTCGGGAGCTTGTTGATCGCTTTCGGGAAAAATGCGAGAACGACGTAAGGCGAAGCGATTCCCGCCGCGAAAACGGAGAACAGCAAAAAGGCGGTTGCTGGTGGTTGATCAAACGCAAAAGCCATGACCGAACCGAGAAACGGACCGGAACAGGGCGTGGCAATCAGGGTTGTCAGCACGCCGGAGAAAAAGGAACCGGAATAACCCTTCTTCCGCTGCAAATCGCCACCAACGCCTGTGAGCGCCGTGCCGAATTCAAAAACGCCCGCGAGGTTTAATCCCATCAGGAACAGCAGGATCACCAATCCGGCTAAGAAAGCCGGGCTTTGCAACTGGCCGCCCCAGCTCTGTCCGGCAGCGATGATGATCGTCGCCAGGACCCACATCGAAACCAGCACACCGAGCCCAAAAACCAGGCCGTGATTTTTCACCTTTTTCTCCTCTTCGCCAGCCTGGGCGACGAATCCCATCACCTTGATCCCGAGAACCGGGAACACGCAGGGCATCAGGTTTAAAAGCAAGCCGCCGATAAAAAACAAGCCCATCGCCGGCAGAATGGTGAGGTCTTTCACGCCTTTCAATAAAACGTATTCCGGTTTTGCTTCGGAGTCGTACAACTCTAATCCGGCCGCGATTTCCTCCGGCGTAGCCTGGCTCGACTCACTGTGCGAGACTGGAGGAGGGACGTTGTCAGTTTGCGTATCAGTTCCTGCAGCCGGACCCGAACCATCGAGATTTTGACGAATTCCAAATCCGAATTCGTTGTCAGCCGTTTTCACCGCGAGAATCCCGGAAAGCACGTCCAGCTTCGGACCCGGATCGAGATACTCGGATTTCGTGCCCTCGTTTCGGGGCAGTTTCAGCGTCACCCGGTTGCCGTCGATTTCGACCTCCTGCGACTTTTGCGCATCGACCTGCCCGTTCGCATCGAAAAAATAGGCTGATTTCGGATTGCTGAACGATTCCGGCAAGGTCGCGGTCAGTGTAATCACATCGTCTTTTTCCAGAGCCGTTGCGTCGTCGAGCGAGACGGGCAACTTTTTCAAACCACCTTCGATGATTGGCTTGCCGGTTGGATCCGGTTCCGTCGACTCGGCGATTTGAATCGTGACCGAAAAATCCCCGCCCTCAGGCAGGCAGTTTTTCTCATCGCAAATTTGCCAGGTCGCCTTCGCCCGGATCGTCACTTCCGTACCCGGCTGGGCCGAATCCGGAACGGAGATTTCGACGGGAAACACGTTCCCGCTGCCCTCGTAGCCATAGGTTTTGATGCGGGATTTGATCCCGATCATTTCCGAGATGTGGGGGACAGGCCATTGAACCTTGCCGGCTTCAAACCCCTCCGGCATCTCCCATTCAAAGCTCAAGGCCGACCCAATCCCGCCGGGATTGATGTAATAGGAATGCCATTTCTCCGGATGATCGAGCACCAGCGCAACCCGGAACGTTTCGCCCGGTGCGACCGCCTTCACTTCTGAAACCATTCGACTCTTCGAAGCGATCTCTCCCCCGCCAAGCTGAGCCTGATTCTGAAAGACGGCGAAAAGCAGGGACGCGAAAATCACGGCAAATCCGATCGCACGGAACTTTGGAGCATATTTCATCGGCACAACAGCAGAGTAAGTGGAAGGTCTGGCACAACCTTAGATGTCATACTCTGCTTTGACGTTGAATAAAAACCGGAAATTACCGGAATCCGGCAGAAAAGGGACAGCGGAGAATTGCCGAGACCACATGCACTCACGAATCAACAGGGTCTGCTTGGCGGACCAACCCTGTTG
>JABDJT010000282.1 GCA_013003335.1 Verrucomicrobiales bacterium
CGTCGATTTTTATTCCGCGACGGTTTACTACTCGCTGGGAATTCCGACCGATCTGTTTACCCCGATTTTCGCCATCTCCCGCACGGCGGGCTGGACGGCCCAGGTCCTCGAACAGCTTGACGACAACCGGCTCTATCGTCCGTTGACGTACTACGCAGGGCCGAAAGAAGATCAGCCTGTTCCGCCCATGGAAGAGCGGTAAGGTTGGAAACGAATCAACTGATTTGGTTCGGCAAACAGGCCCTGCTGGATCGAAAAATGTCGGGCATGGAAATTCTTCAAGGCGTTCAATATCACTACAGTTCGGCCGGCCAAAGACACGGTCCGGTGGAAGGGACGCAATTGATCGAGTTGGCTCAACAAGGGCAACTTCAACCCGATTCTCAAGTTTGGACCGATGGGATGGACAACTGGGAGTCTGTTTCTTCGTTCACCCAACTTCAAACGCTCTTTCCCGCCCAGCCTCCACCCGTGCCGGCCAGCCATGCGGCTCAGCCACCAAAGCCGATGGGAGACGATGCAGGGATGCGCATGCTGTTACCAGTGGGACGTTCCGGTTGGGCAATTGCGGCAGGCTACGCCGGACTATTCGCTCTGCTCTTTTTCCCGGGTCCGATCGCCCTGATTCTCGGTATCATAGCCCTGATCGATATTCAGAAGAGCAAGAAAACCGGCAAGCCGAAGCACGGAATGGGCCGCGCGATTTTTGCGCTGATCATCGGTGGGTTAACCACGATCGGGCTTTTGATCATGATTGTGGGCGCGCTTACGGTGAGCTGATTTGAAAATGAAATCGATTTTGCTTCTCTCTTCCCTGTGTCTGGCTGGCCTTTCTTCAGCCGACGAACTCCCCCTCCTGTTTCAATCTGCATTCACGAATGGGGATCTTTCCAAATGGGAGCCGGTGAATCCGGAAGGCTGGAAAATTACAAAGCTGGAAGACAAAAATCACGTTCTCGAAAACACAGGCAAAACCGGATACAAACCGCCGCACCGCAGCCCGCGAAACATCGCACTTTTGAAAGATGTCGTAGTCGGTGATTTCGTGCTGACTGCCCGGGTGCAAACAAATCAGGAATCGCGCGGTCATCGCGACATGTGCCTTTTTTTCGGACACCAGGATGCCTCGAACTTTTACTACGTCCACCTCGGCGAAAAACGGGACGATCACTCGAACCAGATTTTCATCGTCGACGACGCACCCCGCATCAAGATCTCGGAAAAATCGACCGAAGGAACGCCGTGGGTCGATGGGAAATGGCACCGGGTCAAAATCGTCCGGAAAGTCGATGACGGCCTGATCGAGGTTTATTTCGACGACATGAAAACGCCGACGCATGTCGCGCATGACAAGACATTCACGCGGGGCCGGATCGGCTTGGGGACGTTTGATGATCTCGGACTGTGGGATGACGTGGAATTGCGCGGGAAAGCGGTGAAGCCAGAATAAAAGTGGTGCTTGGCGTGAGCAGGCCATAGTCAAACGGCCCTGAATATCGTGATCATGCGAAATGAGATACTTTTTCGTAATTTTCCTGCTGGTTGCCTCGAACATAACTCTCGCTGAACACGAGGGAAAAGTTCAGGTCCTGCTGCTCGGAGATAGCACAACGGAGGGGAGCATCCCGCGCATCTTGAAGCCCGAGGGGCCGCACCTGGAGGAGGTGATTCGGAGATTGCTCGCGGCTGAGGAGGATCTGCCGGAGTGTAACGTGATTCAGAGCGGTGTGAGCGGAGAATACATTCGCAGGTTGATTGATTCAGGGCGCTACGAAAAGGCTGTCTCAAAATTGCCGGGAGTGGATTACATTTTCGTCCGGTACGGAATCAACGACCGGAGTCGACGGGAAAACTTTTCAGAAAACTTCGTGAAGGACTACCACGAGTTGATTGACCTTCTGCGAAAAGACCATCCGAAGTCTCTCATCATTCCGATGACAGTGATCCCATTTTCCGATGTGGCGAAAAGTAAGGAGATCAATGATCTGATTTTTCAGGTTGGACGGGATGAGAAACTGGCCGTTTTCGATATTTACCCGCGATATGCCAGGGAGTTGGAGAAAGGGCCGAACATGCTGAACTACCGACGTTACCCGGTCGAAAAGATGCCGGAAAAATATCGGGAATGGATGGCTGCGCGAGTTCAGGGTGGTCGTGTGCTGGTGATGGGGAACGAGTTTGACGCCCTGTTCGGGCACCTTCCCGGCTGGTTTAGCGATCGGCATCCAAATCTCGCCGGATACAACGTAATCGCCGACGAATCGGCAAAGTACCTCGCCCCGATTTTGAGGAGGCGGACTGCTAAGGCGAAGTAAGGTCTTGCCTCTCCCATTCTTCACC
>JABDJT010000289.1 GCA_013003335.1 Verrucomicrobiales bacterium
CTACTCACAGACCAGTTTCTTATTCAAAACCTATTAGCAGAGCCGAGCAGGAAATCTCACGTTGTTTTGGATGTTTGTTCAAAAGTCCGATTTGGAATGAATGAGTCTTCATATGAAAAGAGAATCATGTCAATTCCGAAACAACAGGGTTTGTTCGGAGAATGAACCCTGTTGGTTGAATTCAGCCTAAGAATTCGAGGGTTGTATCCGTCCTAAGTGCAGAGGAATCAGGCCTGACTGGATATAAATTCCAGAATTTTTACGTAAAATTTATAAGGGATTGATTGGACCTCATCTTGTTTTTATTATAAAATCCGCGAAATTTTTCGGAATTGCTTCTCATGGTTGCAGAAATTAGAAAACAAACTCTTCCAATTTGTTGGGGGATTCATACATTTAAGATTGCCTGTTTGTTTGGGGCGCTGACCGTCGGATGGACTGTCCATGCGCAGCAGTCCACCCCCGCACCTTCCGGTGCCTCAGGGATGACGACAGGTGTCCCCGGCGCGGCCAGCGGGCGTCAAATCGAATTGATGCAAGTGCGATCGCAGGCTCAAAAAGCCCGTCAGGATTCAGAAGCTGCAGCGCTTTTGAAAACAGCGGATCAGGCGTTGGAAGATCGAAATCGTCAGACCGCCGTTCAAAAATCGCGGGAGTTGAAGCGCCTCAAAGAACAGGCCGCTCAGAAAATGAAATTTGAGCAGGCTCAGACCGGATACAAAAAAGTTTCGTCCAACGACATGTCACTGTGGGCGAACAATCGCGGCGGAATCTCCGTCGAGCGGGAGCGGCCGGTTTTCAAAAACAACCTGGGGGAACCACCCGCGGAGGCGGCTTCTCAGCAGCAGACCATGCAACAACCGGTTGAAGTGGTTGAAGAGGAGTCCGGTGGATTTTCCCCGTTCAAGGGCGTTCGAAATATGGGTCAGAAAGTCGGGCAAACCGTCACACAGCCTTTCAAGAAAAACGACGCGGAAGAAACGACCGGGCTGCGTGTGCCGGATCCGACAGTTGCGGAAACGGAGAAGAAAGGACTGCTCAAGCGCATGCCGAAAATCGGATTTCGGAAGAACAAGGACAATGGGTCGGCTTATATAGATCCCCCTGCCCGTACTACCTCAAACGCAACGGTCGAGACGGCTGAAAAACGAGGGTTGCTGAAGGGAATCGGAGAACGGACCAGGAACATGGGCAGCAAATTGCCCCTGATTGGACGCAAGAATAAAGCGGACCCGCCTGTCATCGCCGGCCCTGCAACAACAGCGGAAGAAGCGACTGTTACGACTCCGCCGACAGCAACAGCTCCAACGACCGCCGGTCCTCCGGCTGTGGAGCGCCCGGTTCGGGTCGAACGAAATGAAGGAGGAATCAATGAAATTCCATACGCAACGGGAGCCGATCAACAGGTCCGGAACCCCGTCGACAATGCGGTTGGAACTGTAGCTGAGACGGCCGAAACCCCGGCAGCGATGATTCCTGAGGAAAAGCCGGGATTGATGGGCAAGATGAAAAACGGCATCGGTAAACTGAATCCCTTTACGAAAAAAGAAGAAGCGAACGGTCTGACGGAAGTTGGCCCGACCGATGCCGGAAATACAACAACCGGCGTGGTTGAAGAAATTGTGCAACACGCTGCTGACGGAACGTCCGGTGCGGCCGGGCAGGTCGGAACTGCCGTCGTTCCTGACGCCGCGCAATCCATTGCCGCTACAACAGCAACCGTGCCGGACGATGCTGAGAAAGTCGGATTGATGAGCCGAATCAAGAATATCGGTGGCGGCGGTGGACTCGGTCGCCGGAACAAAGTTGCCGGAGATGGCAAGATCGACGCCGGTCTGTTCCCGGACGGTTCTACGACCGCTCCTCCCCAGGGTGGTGAATTGACAGCGGTAGATCCGAATCAAGCCGCAAACACCGGTCCGACCGGCGAGTTTGCAAACAACAGCACCCACATCCCTCTTCCCGGCCAAAAGGATAAGAAAAAGCTGATCGAACGACTTCCCACGATCACACTGCCCGATATGTCGGAGATCGGGAAACCGGATCCCACCGAACCGAAGGTCTGGAAAGAGCGGGGAACCTCTCACAAAGGGGGATCCAGTTTTTACGTCGTCAAAGCCCCCACCAATTTCATGAAATTCGGTGAATCCCAGTTCAATTCGGAGATTAGCGAATTGGCTGCCGGAACAGTGGTTCGAATGACGAAGCCGGGCGAATCCTGGGTGTCCGTGCAGATCGCATCCGGTGCCCAGGGGATTGTGAAGCTGAAAGATTTACGTCCAGCCTCCCAGGCTGAAGTTCCGACAGAATTTGCGGCAGCTCCGACTCCGAGTTACGCCACGAACATCATGAGTTCCCAGCCGGTCGGTGCACCGGCAAATACAGCTCCGCCGGTCAATCTTCCAGCGAACGAATTGCCGACTGGCGGGGGTGTTTCCTCGGCGAGCAACAGCCTGCTCCCGCCGGTGACAGCCGGTGAGTGAGTAATCCCTGCCTCCAACGAACCGACAGGGTTGATTTGACGAACAGACCCTGTTGATTCGCGACATGCAAAACCAAAAGGTCGCAGTCATTGGTGCGGGAAACTGGGGAAAAAATCTCGTCTCCAATTTTCACAAACTTGGAGCGCTGGCGTGCGTGGCAGAGGCTTCCTCCAGCTTGCGAAACGGATTGGCGGAAACGTATCCGGATGTGGAATTATTGGAAGATTACGCACCACTCTTGGCTTCCGATGAAATTGACGCTGTCGCCATCGCGACTCCAGTTCCGACCCATCATGCGATTGCGATGGAATTTCTTGATGCCGGAAAAGATGTGTTCGTCGAGAAACCGATGACCCTCACCGCTCGCGAAGCCGAACAACTCGTTGAGACGGCTGATGCCAATGGACGTGTCCTGATGGTGGGACACCTCCTGATTTATCAGCCGGCCATCGCGAAAATCAAAGAATTGCTCGACGAAGGCACAATCGGGGAAGTTTATACCTTTCACCAGGTTCGCAGGAAACTCGGGCGGGCGCGTGCCGTGGAAAATGCACTCTGGAGCCTGGGCGTGCACGATGTGGCTGTGCTTCATCACCTGGTCGGAGAAGCGCCGGAAAAGGTCGTTGCTTCCGGGCATTGCGGCCTCCAGCCTTCCGTGGAAGACGATGTTTATTTGCATCTCGATTTTCCATCCGGCATCAAAGCCCACTTGCACAATTCCTGGCTTTGGCCGGAGAACGAGCGTCGGCTTACCATCGTTGGAAGCTCCGGAATAGTGGTCTATGACGAAGTCGCTCAAACCGTGACCCGACTGAAAAAATCGATCACGCCTGACTCACTGGAGAATCGTGACGAAGGCGAAGAAATCGTGTTCGAAGGAGCCGCCCAACCCCTGGAAATCGAACTGACTCACTTTCTGGATTGCCTCGAAAAACGGAAGACACCTCGTTCTTCCGGGCAATCCGGTCTCGAAGTCATTCGCATTTTGGAAGCAGCTGCAGCATCTTGATCGATGGATTTTTTCGCCCACGAAACAGCCGTAATTGACGACGGAGCCGAAATTGGATCCGGAACGAAGATCTGGCATTTTGCCCATATTTGCGACGGCGCGAAAATCGGGAATGACTGCAGTTTTGGTCAGAACACGATGGTCGCTCCCGGGGTCGTTGTCGGTTCAAACGTGAAAGTGCAGAACAACGTCGCGATCTATACCGGCACGGAAATTGAAGACGATGTGTTTCTCGGCCCGTCCTGTGTTCTCACAAACGTCACCAATCCCCGTTCGCAGGTCGTGCGGCGCGGTCTCTACGAAAAAACCGTGATCCGGCGGGGCACGTCGATCGGCGCCAATGCCACGATTGTCTGCGGCATCACGCTGGGTCGGTATTCCTTTATCGCTGCCGGAGCTGTCGTGACGAAGGACGTGCCGGATTATGGATTCGTGATGGGGGTGCCCGGGAAATTGGCCGGGCATATGAGTCGCCATGGCCACATTCTAAATTTCAACGAAAGCGGAAAAGCGGCCTGCCCGGAAAGCGGCTTCGAATATGAAAAAACTGATGGTGGGGCAGTTCGTTGTCTGGATCTCGATGAAGACGCATCGCTTCCGGAAAATCTCCGCGAAGGGAAACGTGGCTACGACGAGTTCAAGGATTCGTGACAAGAAAAGCCGACCCGGTTTCCCGAATCGGCTCTTCGAAATTTTGTTTGCGGCGCAACAGGTTTATCGCCGGCTCATGAAAATGCGCAGGATATACCAGAACAGAAGGGCCACCGAAGCAAACAGGGCCAGGGCAGCTGCCACGTGCTGTTCCGTTCGGTAGTGGTGCATGATGTTCGAGGTCTTGTAGAGAATTGCCACCGAAGCAAACAGGACCATTGCGGCAGAAAACCAGGTTCCGAGTTCAAAACCGAAAATCAGGCCGACAACGATCACCCCGATCGCGACAAATCCGCCGATCACCAGGAATCCCCGGAGAAACGAAAAATCTTTCTTTGTGATAAAAACGGTGGCTGTCAGTCCGGCGAAAACAAACAACGTCGCCACCCCGGCCTGGCCAATCAGTTCGCCGCCCGGCGTCATTTGCTGGGCTACGAGCAGTAGGGGTAGAAAAATAATGGCTTCTGCGACGATAAACAGGCCCAATCCAGCATATTGCAGCCCCTTGGAAGTGTCGGACATGGCCCAGTGATTCGCGATCCACGAGACGACCATGAAGGCGCCGAGGACGATCAGCCAGCCTTTGCCGCTGGTCGCCATCGCCATGCCCAGGTTGACGGCTGCCGGGATTTGAAACAACAGGAATTCGATTCCCACAAAGGCGAGAATTGCGAGCGCGAGGTGCGCGTAGGTTCGGCGGATGAATCCGGCGCGTTCTTCCGGTACGGCACCGGCTACGGAATAAGGATTGGCGTATTGTTCCATAATTTTTTTCTGAAAATCGTTGTCGGGAAACTAACGTGACAGAGGTCACCCGGCAATTCAAATCGAGGCATTTCGTTGTCGGACTGCCTCAAATAGACAGACCGCAGTTGCGTTGGAAACGTTCAAACATTCCACCTTCCCCGCCATCGGGATCGCGATCAATTCATCGCATTTTTCGGAGGTGAGCCTCCGCATTCCCGTTTCCTCGGCTCCCAGCACGATCGCCAGTTTGCCCGTCAAATCCGTTTCGTACAAATCCGCCGTCGCGCGGTCCGATGTTCCCACGGTTTTTACGCCGCAATCGTCCCGCAGGGTATCAAGGCAACGCGCCAAATTCCCGGCTGCCACAACCGGCACCGATTCCGCCGCGCCGCAGGCGATCCGCACGACCGTTTCCGTAACAGGAGAAGCCTTGTGCCGGGGGACTACCACTGCAGTGACCCCGGCTCCATCTGCCGATCGCAAACAGGCTCCGAGGTTGTGGGGATCCTGCACTCCGTCCAGCACCAGCAGCAGGATCTCGTCGTCTGACCGGGCCGCGACATACAAATCCTCTTCAGACATCCGGGCAAGCGTTCCGGACGCCGAGGCAGAGTGAACATTCGGCCGCGCTTCATTTGGGCGGCGGTTGGAACTGCGACGTTTTCCCCGGGGCATCGAAAACTGGTGATTAAATTTCCGGAATTGGATCGTCCTTTTTGATTTCCTCTCCTTCCCAGATCAGCGTCCCGTCTTCATCGAGCGTCAATACCCGGCTGCGACTTCCCTTTGCCGGTTTCCTGTTCACTTCCGGCAAATGCTTACGGTGCTCCGCGATAATCTTTTCGTATTTGGAACGATCTTTGTCCGGAGCGATAAGGTTGTCCCATTCGTTCGGGTCGTTTTTCATGTCGTAAAGTTCCTCCGAACCATCCGCGTAGACGATATACCGCCAGGCTTCGGAACGGACGCCATGGTTGTCGTGATTGTGTGTCGTGATCGCCGGTCGACGATCAGTCGAGGGATCTTTGATTTGTGGAAGCAGCGAAATTCCCTCCAGGTCATCGCGTTTTGGCAGCCCGCAAAGATCAATCAGTGTCGGGTAAATATCGAGCAACTCGGCTGGCTTGGTGCAGACCTGGCCGCCCGGCACGCCCGGGCCGGCAAAAACGAGTGGAACACGCGTTCCGTCATCCCACAGCGTGTTTTTGCCTGTAATCTCCTTCTCGCCGATGTGCCAGCCGTGATCGGACCACAGCACGACGATCGTGTTTTCTTTGAATCCGTTTCGCTCCACCGCATCGAGGACCCGCTTGACCTGGGCATCGACGAAGGTCGTGCAAGCGAGGTAAGACCGGGTCAGGTTCATCCACTCGTCCGAATCCTCGAGAAATTTCAGCCGCGGCTCAGGCAGCTTCCAGTGGAGGTACCAGGAAAATCGCGGCGTGTCTTTGCGATCGTCACGCTGGATGACCGGCAGCTTCGTCTCCGATTCCGGATGCATGTCGAACCATTTCTGCGTCGCGTAACACGGCACGTGCGGAAGGAAAAAACCGCAAGCCATGAAAAACGGCTCATCCTTCGGCATGGCGTCGAGTTGCTCCACTGTCCACGTCGCGCAGATGTGGTCGCCTTTGTCTTCGTCCTTGTGCGGAAAGAATCCCCAGTCCACCAGCTTGTGGGGCTGAGGCGTATTCACCAGTTTTTTCGGAGGGAACGGCTTCCCGCTGGCACCGGGGCCGACGACGTCCCATTCCTTGTGCTTCGAACCGTTGCCCTTCGGGCCGACCTTGCCAATCGAACGTCCGCCACCGCCGTGATAGATTTTTCCCGTGTAAAAAGTCGTGTAGCCATTGTTCATGAAATGCTGCGAGAGCGTGACGCGATTCTCATACTCCGGCAGTGTCCGAAACCAGGGTGCCAAACCGTAAACGCCCGTGGTGGACGGTCGAAGGCTCAGCATCAGGCTTGTCCGCGAGGGATTGCAGAGAGGGGATTGGCAATGGGCGTTCGTAAAGGCGGTTCCGCTTTCGGCGAGCGCGTCGATGTGCGGGGTCTTCGAATTCGGGTGGCCGTCCATGAACCCGATCCAGTCGTTCTGGTCATCAATCGCAATGAAAAGGACGTTCGGTTTCTCCGCCAGGACGGTGGAGCTGAAAGCTAATAGGGAGAGGAAAAAGAAGAAGTGTTTCACGAATCAACAGGGGTGGTTTAACAAACCAACAGTATTGGATCGTCAACCCGTTCGGCGAGTGTTTTAATTCGGCGTGATGAAGTGGCTTCTCCCGGTTTTTCTCCTGTTTTCGATTCCCGGTTTTTCGGACGAGCCGCCGACGGTGGCGACCTTTTCCATCGTCGCGATCGACAAGGAAACCGGTGAAATTGGGATCGGTGTGCAATCGAAAATCGTCGGAGTCGGTGCAGTCGTGCCGTTCGCGCAGGCCGGTGTGGGGGCTGTTGCAACGCAGGCTTCAGCCAACGTGAGATTCGGTCCGGTCGGTTTGCTAATGCTGCAGACCGGGTCAACGCCGGAACAGGCGATCGAGATGCTCACCAGAGCGGATTCCGGATCTGGTCGCCGACAGATCGGGATTGTTTCTGCCAACGGCAAAAGTGCCACGTTTACAGGCGAGAAATGCAAGGATTGGGCGGGTGGAATGACAGGAGACGGATATGCCGTGCAGGGAAACATCCTCGCCGGAGAATCCGTTGTCACGGCCATGGCGGAGGCCTTCGAAAAGACCGGAGGCGTCCTGGCGGAAAGATTGCTGGCAGCACTCGAAGCGGGGCAGGCCGAAGGTGGTGACAAGCGGGGAAAACAAAGCGCGGCCTTGCTGATTGTCCGAGAGGGATGGGGATATGGCGGCGGAAATGACAAGTTTCGCGATGTCCGGGTCGACGAACACGCGGAGCCGATCAAGGAGCTCCGCCGAGTCTATAATAAGCATCGCGAGTTGTTTCCAAGGCCGGATCGAAATAAGAACGAACCAGAGGCGAAATCACGGGACCCGGATGCCAAGGCCGGCAAATCGGAAAAAACGGAGTGAATCTTGACCCGATGACTCGAATTGCTGATTCTGAATTCTGATCTCACGAAATGCTCGATTTTTCGGATGCCCCCTACCAATTTTTCCCGGCCACGCCGAGCCGGTTTTGCATGGCGCTGGGGAAATTTGTGAATCGCCGGTTGATCCTGCCCGGGAAAAATCATCGAATTTCGGAAATTGATTTGGGTGGCGAAGTCGAATCGTTTCGCGAATTGAGTCGCGAAAAGAAGCGGCTGCTCATCGTCGCGAATCACCCGACTCATTCCGATCCCCAGGTCATGACGGAGATCCATCGCCGACTTGGAATCTCGTCCTGTTTCATGGCAGCATACGATGTGTTTCTCCGCGGCAAGAGAACGGCATTGCTGATGCAGAAAATGGGCTGTTTTTCGATTGATCGGGAAGGCAGTGATCGAAAATCGATGGCGGAGGCGACGCGAATCTTGAAGGAAGGTGAGTTTCCGCTGACGATTTTTCCGGAGGGTAATGTCTATTTGACTAATGACCGGGTCACTCCGTTTCTCGATGGTGCGTCATTCCTGTCCCTGAAATGCCAGAAAGATCTGGGCGAGGATGGTGAAATCTTTGCGGTGCCGGTCTCATTCAAGTATTCCCATCTCACGGATGTTCGGCCCGAAATACGTGTACAACTCGATGAAGTTGCTGCTGCCGTCGGGACGGAATTCGATCACCAGGCTGATCCAGTCACGGAGCTCAAACGGATCGGGCGGGAATTATTGATCAAGAATCTCAGGCAGCGTGGATTCATCGATCCGGGCGAGATTACGCACGAAACAGAGTCCATGACGGCACTTCTCGTCTCGAGCGTGGAGAAAATCCTGATTGGCCTGGAGAAGAAAATCGATCTGACGGAGGGGACCGGCAGCGATGCAACGGATCGGATCCGGAAAATTCGCAGTGCCATTCACCAAATCCTGTCAGACCCGGAAAAAGAAATCGATCACCGGGTTGCCACCACCTGGGCTGACGAAGCGATCCTGGCGTTCCGGATCTTGCAATATGCGGCACCGTACGTGGTCGAAAAGCCTACCGTGGATCGCTTCACCGAAACCGTGGAGCGACTTCGCGAGGATTTGAGCGGAAAATGGCAGGCGCCAACGGGCCCGAGGATTGCTTCCGTACGAATCGGGGAGGCAGTTTCGCTGAAAGAAGTTTTGAGCAATTCCGCGAAATTGAGAGATGGAGTCACGGATTTGAGCAGGCGGCTTGAGACAGCCGTGCAAGCTGGAGTCGACGAGTCGAATCGCCACTTGGAAACTGTTGGAACCGAACCTTTCAGCGGTTGAAAATCGGACCGGATCGGGTAATTTCCCGCACCTTCGGTTTTTCTGCCCCGGGCTGCGGAATAAGCGATTGAATTTCTCCTGAAAAATGGAGGGATGGCTGAGTCCGGTTTAAGGCGCTCGATTCGAAATCGAGTGTAGTGCAAGCTACCGTGGGTTCGAATCCCACTCCCTCCGCCATTTTGGAAAAATGGAGAGGGCTTTGTGGGGTTCGAACGCAGTTCGAGCCGAGGACAAAACGCGAAGCGATTTTGAGCGAGACAGGCGGAGCCAATCCCACTCCCTCCGCCATTTTGGAAATAGGGCGACGGATCGTCAGTTTTTCCCGATTTTTTCCACCTTTCCACTCAGCTCACGAAGCTGTTTCTGCAACTCGTTCACCTGGTTCCTCAAATCCCGCACCTCGTCGGCCTGCTTCTTTCCACCGTTCAGCTTCGCAATCGCGTCGGTCGCGGCTTTGGCCAAATTCGTGTCACCGGCATCGGTGAAGGTCTGCAAAACCGGCACCGCACGGGGATCGGACAATTCGCCGAGGGCACGAATCACGGTTGGTCGGATCCGGGCTTTCGGGTGATTCAGCTTGCTGGAAAGAAAATAGCGAATGCCGTCGCGGATGCTATCGGGGTCTTCATCGCGCGAGAGCCTAGCCAGCGTCACGAGCGCATTACCGTAGTCACGGCTCACAAATTTCGCTTCGTTTTCGCCGAGATATTCGCGGAGAACCGGCACGAATTCCGGGTCGCCATGGCTCGCCATCGCGCGAATCGCGGCATTGGCAATCCGGTTCCGGTAAGATTCACGGGCGAGCGCTTTCGTGAGGATTTCCTGCACATTTTTGTCCTCCGGGAATTTTCCGATTGCTGCCACCGCATCCGCCACGATCTCCGGATTTTTCTCCGACTCGACCACTCCGACCAGCGCGTCGAAGGCCGCGTCATCGTAAAATTTCCCAATCGACTGCACGACTTTCTGCCGGGCGCGGGCGTCGTCCTGCTCCATCGAATCGATCAGTGCAGCGAGAGCTTCGGGCGATTTCGCTGCCGCCAGGGAATCGGCCGCCACCATGCGCGCGCCGTAAAATTCATCGCCATTCAGGGTCGCTTTCAGTTTTTCGATCGACTGATGATCTTTCCGGCCGCTCAATTGTTTCACAGCTATAAGCCGGCCGAGCATGTCATCTCCATTGGCGAGTTGGGCGAAAAGCATCGGATTCGGCAGCTTGAAATCGACGGTTTTCAGCACGGTTAGATCCGGGTCGATCCGCGCGATTTCCGGCTTCTGGTCGAGATCAAAGGTGAAATCCTCGCTCTCAAGATGGACCCGCACTGTCTCGTCGGTGGCGTTTCCGTCCTTGTCGATAAACCGGACCGGCAGGGGAAAATCGAACAGCATCACCTTCTCGCTGACTTTTTGAGTCTGCTCGATTTTCAGCTTGGCCTGCTTTTTCGTTTGATCCCAGGAAAACGCGATTTTCAACTTGGGCGACCCGCCGTGGTGGACCCATTGATCGAAAAACTCGTCCAGATTGCGGCCGCTCAGTTCCTCGAAAACCGCTTTCAAATCCGACGTCTCGACCGTCTGGTTGCGATGCCGGTTCAGGTATTCGGTGATGCATTTTCGATACAATTCCGGCCCGAGCTGGCTGCGGAGCATGTGCAAAACCCAAGAGCCCTTCGGGTAGGCCCGTTCGTCAAATTGCTCCATGGGATCCTTGTAACCACGCCACGTAATCGGCTTTTCGTCATTCGCTCCGGTGACGCGATTTGCATCGCGATGAAGCCCGTAAAGAAAATCGTCTTCGCCGGATTTGTGGAGTTCGTAGAGGTGGGTGTAATACGTCGCAAATCCCTCGTTCAGCCAGAGTTGCGTCCAGTCGCGGCAGGTCAATAAATCGCCGAACCACTGGTGCGCAACTTCGTGGGCATCAAGGCGGTGAGAGGTGCGGAGATTTTCCGAGTCAGCAGAGAAGAGCGTGCCCGTTGTGAGCGTCGTGACGCTCGTATTTTCCATTCCACCGGCCACGAAATCGGACACGCAGATGTTGTAATATTTCGCCCAGGGATATTTCACGCCGAGTTCCTGCTCGAAAAATTCGAGGATTTTTGCCGTGTCCCGAAAGGAATTTTCCGCAACCGCGAATTCCGACGGGGGCGTGTAAAATGCCAGCTCGAGGTCGCCATATTTGTCGTCGAGTTTTTTGAGATATCCCGCCACAACGGAGATCAAATAATTCACGTGCTCCTTTTTCTGGTGCCAATGAAAAGTCGATACGCCGTTCTCCGTTTTTTGCCCAACGAGTTCACCGTTTGAAAGCACGGTCATTCCCTCCGGGACGTGGCAGATCACCTCCGTCGTGAACCGCTCGTTCGGATAATCGTAGCCCGGAAACCAGTATCGATGTTTCTCCGGTTCGCCCTGCGTCCAGAGATGATCGTCGCCCTTCGGATATCCCATTGCTTCAGTTCGAAAATAGAGCCCGTTTTCCGGCGGCTGGGCCGAATAATTCACCGTCACGCTCGTTTCCGCGTCCGGCTCGATTTCACTTTTGAAAGTGATCGCGATGGCCGATTCGCCGACATGCCAGTCTTCGATTTCCGCCGTTGATTCGATTTGTTCGACTCGCAGACCGACCGCATCCAGTTTCAGCGTGCGAAGCGGCTTCGCGATCGGCTTGAAGGTTGTCGTGGAAATTCCCTCCAGCGTCCGCATCCCGAAATTCGGAGTGAATTCAATTTTCTGATGCAACACGTCGATCTCGCGATCCCGTGCGTATTTCCGTCCATTTCCCGCGCTCGGGTCATCCGGTCGGACGGACGCCTCCCACTGCGCGCGGAGCGAGTACGCGTGATGTTTTTTCGCGCAGATTTCCCAGCCGTTGTGGGTGTGTTCCGTCGCAAAAATCGCGCTGGCGAAGCAGGTTGCGACGAACAGGAATAGGGGAGGTTTCATCCCCGTTTGTGCCGCAGTTTGCCCGGCAAAGCAAGTAGCCGGTTTGTCTGAAAAACGAACCACCAGGGTTGATTCGGCAAACGAACCCTGTTGGATCAAAACGGGTTAGCTGGCGAAGTAGCTCAAATTGCCGGCGGTTTTTTCAATCTCGTCGTTGCTGTCGAGCAATTCTCCGATCGGATCCCAGCGGGCGGAAAGAAAGGCATCGCGCGCAGTGTCGGGGAAATTTGCCGGGACGGATTGGTCACCGAACCGGACTTCGCATTTTTCGACATCCACAGTGATTTCTGTAGACGGATCGGCTTCGACCGCGGCTGCGATCTTTTCAATGTCTTCTCCTGAAACGGCAGCGCAGGGAACGCCGAGGGTGGCGCAATTCCCGAAGAAAATTTCCGCAAAACTCTGGGCGATCACGGCACGGAATCCGTACCGATAAATCGCCTGCGGCGCGTGTTCCCGCGAACTGCCGCAGCCGAAATTCACGCCGGAAATCAGGACGCTGGCTTCGCTGAAACGAGGGTCGTTGAGCGGATGATCCTTTTTCTTCCCATCCTGGTCGAAGCGGACGTCGTAAAACAGGAATTCGCCCAGCCCGTCGAAGGTGACGCATTTCATGAAGCGGGCAGGAATAATCCGGTCGGTATCGATATCCGAACCGGGAACGTAGACGCCTTTTCCTGAAACCGAGGTGATTGTATCCAGTGCCATAACGGCGAAACCAATCGTGTCGCCCATGGGATCCGGCAAGCGGAAATGCGGACCGGGAAAAGATGGTCAAAGTTCGGGGTTTCTGCTACAAAACGCGTTCTTTTTCCGCCCACCCACGCGCAAATTATGAGCAATCCCGACAATTCTCTTTCGAACCAGAAATGGTACCACGGCATTACCCGCTACGAATGGCTGGTGCTGATTATTGCTTCCGCCGGATGGATTTTTGACGTTTACGAGGGACAGATTTTCAACCTGACCCGGAACAATATGCTCGGGGATATTCTCGGGCAGGATCCGAACAGCGGTGAGGTCAAAAAATACGGGGAATGGTTTCTCGGGGTATTCCTTCTCGGCGGAACGATCGGTGGCTTGTTGTTTGGTTCATTGGCGGATCGATTCGGACGCCGACCCATCATGATTTTGACGATCCTGATGTATTCGGTTTTCTCAGGGCTGACCTTTTTCGCGAGCGAATTGTGGCATGTGACCGTGCTGCGTTTCCTCGTCGCAATGGGAGTCGGCGGGGAGTGGGCTGTGGCGGCCGCTCTTGTCTCGGAGGTCTTTCCCAAGCGAGCCCGGGCTCACGCTTCCAGTATTTTTCACGCGTCGTCGGTTTGCGGCACCTGGCTGGCGGCGCTGGCCGCAATCGCAGTCGGCACGAACTGGAAATATGCCTACCTGGTTGGAGTGCTGCCGGCCGTGCTGATTGTCTGGGTGCGAATCGCGGTGAAAGAACCGAAGAAGTGGCAGGAAGCGAAACAGGATGCAGCGGAGGGCAAAGCGAAGCAGGGCAGTTTCATCGAGTTGCTTAGCGTGAAACCGTGGAACGGTCGCGCTCTGGGAGCGATGTTGCTGGCCGCCGTCGGTCTGGGAACATTCTGGGCGGTGACCGTGGCCGGGCAGGACCTGGCGCGCGAAACGCTAATCGCTGAAGGAGTCGACCCTGATGTCGCCGGGCAGAAAGCAAAATTCGCCTACGGAATCGTGCAGACAATCGGAGGTGGACTGGGTTTGATCCTCTTTGGACCGATCAGTGCGAGGATCGGTCGGCGAAGGGCCTTCATCCTGTTTCACGTTGCAGCACTGATCATCACACCGATCGCCTGTTTCGTGCCTTCAAACTACAACATGCTGTTGGCCATATTACCGGTATTCGGATTTTTCACGCTTGGGATGCATGCAGGATATGCAGTCTATTTTCCCGAGCTGTTTCCCAACCGGCTCCGGGCAACCGGGACCAGCTTCGGATTCAACGGCGGACGTCTCGTCGCAGTATCAGTCCTGGTCTTGTCGGGAATGATGAAAAATTCCATGGAACTGCCTGTCGCGATGTCGATCCTGTCCGGATTCTTCCTCCTGGGCGTCGTTATCATCCTGTTTATGCCGGAAACCCGTGGCCAGGATTTGCCGGAGTAATTCCTTTCCCCGCGGATGCCCGAACTCCCAATCCTGCTGGCTGCGGTAGCGATCCTCGCGGTCGCGGCATTCGTTCAGTCCGCCACTGGATTCGGCCTCGCTCTGGTATGCGTGGCGGCTCTGCCGCTCCTGATGGAGGTCCACGAAGCTGTCGCCCTGGTCGCATTTTTCAACCTGCTCGTGACGTCCACTATCTTCTGGCTGAACCGCCATGACTTTTCCTGGAAAGCCGCCTGGCCGCTCGTGTTGACGATGGTAATCGGAATTCCGCTCGGCTATTATGGAATGCACGCGCTGCCCGAAAAAACGGTCATTCGCGTACTGGGCGGAATCCTTGTCGCGATCGCGCTGAGCGATTTCCGAATGGCGCTGAAACGCGGGAAAGGATTGAGATTGCCGGGGTGGTTGGCTGTTCCAGCCGGCTTCACGGGGGGGATTCTCGGAGGCGCCTTTAATATCGGAGGTCCGCCCATCGTCGCGTTTGCCTATTCGCAGGGCTGGAAACCGGCGCGTTGCGTTGCGATTTTACAAAGCTGCTTCCTGGCCGGCGGGATGTTTCGGAATCTGCTGATGGGGATCAAGGGCGAATTCACGAAGGATATCCTCATCATTTCAGCATGGGCGGCCATTCCAGCACTGCTGGCGATCTGGTTGGGAAAAAAGACACTCGACAGCCTGCCTGCGCCGCTGCTCCGCCGGCTCGTGTTCTTGTTCGTCCTGGGAATGGGGCTGAAATACCTGGTTTGGCCGTGATCTGAATCGATTCGAAACGGTCTGTCTGGCAATCCCATTTTGACTCCGCGGTGCCCTGTCATTCATTTTTTTCAGCCCGGTGGACGAGGCCCAGCATCGGACCGCCGATTTTCGAAACGGTTTCGTCCATATCCCAGAAATTTCGAAGTGGATCGCGCAGGAACCAACGGGCAAGGAAGAGCAACAACACGTTCATCCCATCGAGGGTTTTGGGCGCATTTCGCCGCAGTTCTTCGTCGATCAGTTGGTTCAACGTGTATTGCAGGCGCAGGAGGTTGGTGAACATTCTCGCGAAAGATGAGTGCACCCGGTCCGAAAAATCGACTGAGAAACACCGCTCAAATGTCTCGTCCGCCCTGGCTAGGAATTGATCCAGTTCCCGATCTACACCGGCCCGAATCGCTTCTGAATCTGCTGCGCGTTTCCCGTATTTCCGCCGGATCAGTAGACAAAGCCGATCCGTGAGATTTTTGCGGAGTCGAGCATCGGCCTGGTAGCGCTGTGCAGATTTTCCAAGACGGCGGACGAAATAACCGAGATCGACCCAGGCAAAATCAAGCTTGGTCGGACGGGTGCCAAAGGTGGAAGAAGACGGAAACTCGTGGGATCGATCGGGAACGCGCAGGTGAAACTGGTATTCCACCATATCCGCGGTCAGTTCGGCGATAATGGGCGCGAGCAGGCTCTCGAACCGAATTCGGGTCCATTCAAGGACGTAACCGGCTGCCAGATCGTGATCGAATTTGACCCCGCCGGCACGCGATACGTGGAACAGATCAAAAATGGAGCAGATCCGACCATCCACTTCAAGATGCTCGGCGGCTTCCATGGGTGCGATCAGACTCTCCATTCGGTCATAGAGAATGCCGAGTTCGGTCAGATCCCCCTGCCACATGTGTCCCCAGGTATCGTGGATCAGGTATTTTTCGATCTCACCCCTCGGCTCAATCGTGACCGAACTGTTCAGCCAGCGCACTGCTTCCGAATGAGTCAGGCCCAAATCGCTTTCGAGTTCGTCCAACAATTGCGGATCGGAATCACGGCACTCGAAGGAACTGAACGTTGGGAAATGGCTGAAAAACCGGAACCGGAATCTTCCGATCGATTTGAGAAAATCTGCCTGCGGCGAGTCAGTTGGAAAGTCTTTCGCAGACGGCAGAAACCAGTGGAAACAGGTTCGGGAAACGAAGAAATCGACGTCATCGGCTGAAAGCGGGTTCCAGGGAAAAAAGCGGTCGAATAACGATTTCACGGATGAGCGATCCGGATTTTCCAGGTCGATAAGATTGCGCAGCCAGTCGACCACTGACCTGCGTCGATCCAGGCGTGAGCGGGAGTTATTCACAATTTGGTCAATCCGGTCGCGGGCACCGGAGTCCAGGTCGAGTTGATGCAACAGTTTCTCCAACGCAGCGTCCCGCGTTGCCTTCGGGAGGTCACGGACAGGAAATATGGGGAAGGTTTTTAATTCGACGCTGGTTTGGCACTCCTCCGGATGTCCAACGGTGTCACGATAAAGCGCTTCCAGTGCATAGCAGGCTGCAATCTCGAAACGGATTCCTTCTGCGAGGGGAGTGAGCGATTCATCCGGAGACGCAACGGGATGGCGCAACCGTTCGGTCAATTCGGCATCCAGTTTCAACAATTCCGCTTCGGCTTCGCCGCCTTTCATTTCGGCGTAGCTGTCGAGTCCATCAAGAACGTCGGTCAGTTTCCCGACGATCGAGAAAGTTTCGTCCCACTGGTCATCCAGACGGTTGGCGATTTCATCGGTGATTCCGGAGAAAAGAGGCATATCCGAAATTCGTGCCAAATTGCGGTCGGTCAATATTCTCCGCCGCGAAACGATTGAACAGGGTTGGTTTGCCGAACCCACCCTGTTCGATCGTTTGACCCGTATGGTTCCCCGTCTAATTTCGGACATGTCACTCCGCCTCGAAATGCTCCAGGTTGCCCGACTCGCGCCGGCTGTTCTGGGAGACGAAGCAGCCGGTCTCGTTGAAAAATTTATCCGATCTCAGCAAAACGAAGACGGTGGATTCCGCGATCGAGATGGTGCCTCCGATCTCTATTACACGAGCTTCGCCGTGGATACGCTCACTGCCCTCCAGGCCGAGCTGCCGGAAGATTCGCTTGCCGCCTTTTTCGTAGAAAAATCGACCGATCTTACCGCTTTGGATTTCGTCCACCTTTGTTGCCTCGCTCGCGGATGGTCGGCTCTTTCGGCAGAAAAGCGCAACAATGCACCGATTGATTCGATCCTCGGGAGAATCGAGACCTTTCGCACGGCGGATGGCGGCTACAATCAAATCGAGGACGCCGATTCGGGTTCGGCCTACGCCTGTTTTCTGGCCTATGGCGCTTATTCAGATCACCGTCGCGAGTTTCCGAATCCGGACGGTGTGCGGTCCTGCATACAATCGCTCGGCACACCGGAAGGATCATGGGCGAATGATGTGGATTTGCCGGTGCCAAACATCCCCGCAACGGCTGCGGCGGTGACACTTTGCCGGAATTTGCGTCTTCCGATTCCAACGGAAACCGGCCCCTGGATTCTGGAATGCCTCCACGCGGACGGTGGCTTCCTGCCATTTGCGATGGCACCCCTGCCGGATTTGCTCACGACGGCAGTCGCGCTCCACGCACTCGACGGCCTTCAGGTCTCCTTTGATAACAAGAAAGAACGGATCCTGGATTTCGTGGATACATTGTGGACCGCCGAGGGCGGATTTCACGGGAACTGGGAGGATGACGACCTTGATATCGAGTACACCTATTACGGGCTGCTGGCTCTGGGCCACCTGGCTCTTTGAATCATGGAAAAGCCGCGAACCAATGAACTCGGGCAACCGGTCGGGGCTCCGTTGCCGGATTGGAATCCTCCGCCGTTTCCTGAAGAATCGATCATCGAGGGCAGGTTCTGCCGGCTCGAACCGCTCGACACCGAATCTCATGCCGCGGCTCTTTTTGCCGCGAACGCCCGCGACGAATCGGGTGCGAACTGGACGTATTTGCCCTACGGGCCGTTTTCCGAAATCGACGAATACACTGCCTGGGTCGAATCCGTTGCTGCCGAATCAGACCCGCAATTTTACGCCGTGATTTCCGCCGAATCCGGCGTAGCCGCCGGCGTGCTCAGCCTTTTGCGGATCAAACCGGAAGCGGGCTCCATTGAGGTTGGCCA
>JABDJT010000290.1 GCA_013003335.1 Verrucomicrobiales bacterium
TCACGCCCGTCGGGAATCCGGCACCCCCTCGCCCGGCCAGTTTTGATTCGTTGATCAATTCCACGAGGCCTTCTGGAGTCGAGTCCTTCAGCGTTTTTTCCAAACCGGAGTAGCCGCCGGATTTCCGGTAGCCTTCCAATGTCGATCGCCCCGGCTCGCGAATCCCGGCAAACACGCATTCCTCGATCCCACCCGGGTTCGGCGCGGGGAGCGGCGTGGCGCGGTGCTCGAGCGTTTCCCGGGTCAAACCGACGAGTGCCTGGTCACCGATGATGACAGGGATCATGTCGTCGCAACGGCCCGCGCAGGGCATCGGCGTCGCGCCCTGATCCTTGAGCGAATCGAGCAAGCCATCCGCGCCGTGCAGGCAGCAGACATTTCCCGTGCAGACGCGCGGGGCGGACTTCCCCGGCTCCTCGCGGGAAAAATGGTGATAAAACGTGACCGTTCCCCACAGCTCGGCGATCGGGATTTTCAGCGCATCCGACACCGCGCGGATCGAGCTTTCGGAGAGATATCCGTCGCGATTGTGAAACGCGTGGAGCATCGGCAAAAGCGGCGCCGGTTCGTCTTTCCACCGGTCGATGAGGGCCTGGTCCGAATCATTTGGCATAGCGGGGAATTTTCGGGGATGGGCCCGAAAAGGTCAAGAAACCTTCCGTGCGACTTCCCCGTGCCATTCCGCCACCGCAGGAATCACTGCCGACGTCCATCCCCTCACCTTTTCCGCATCGACCTTTTCAAAACCGCCACCGGACACGTTGTCGGAAACAATTTTCAAAACCTGGACACGCTCCGCTGTTTCGAATCGAGTCGCTGTCCCCAAGAAGCCTGATGCTTCCATATCGACCAGTTCCAACTCGGGATAGTCCGCCGTCGGCAGATCCACCGTCAGCAATTCTCCCGATTCGATATCGTGCTTCCGATCCCACACCGCAGGGGGAAACCACGATTTTCCCGTGGCCGAATCCGTGATCTTGTGTGCGCGAATCAGCGACCCAATTTCGCGATTCCGATGACCGGCGATGCCGAAATTCAGCCACAAAACCGCCTCGTCCGGCTCGCCGGAAACAGCTTGCAGCCACGCCGTAGCAGCCGCCGCGTTCGCTTTTCCAATGCCGGACAAAACGAGCCAGTGCCCGGTTTCTTCGCTGTGCCAGATCGGGAATCCGGCCTGTTCATTGCGGATTCGCTTCAAGCCGAACCGGTCGATGACGGCATCGGCCTCCGGTTTCAGGGCGATGACCCAATGCGTCCGCATGAAAAAAACGATCCAACAGGGTCCGTTCGGCGAACCAACCCTGTTCATTCGGGACGGCTGAAAATCAGCGAACCCCTTTGGCAAACGCTTCGATCGTGGCGATCAGACGTCCGGAAGTCTTGCTGATCGGGGCACGGCCGGAAAACAAAACGTCCGGCATTGCCATTCCGTAGTAGGTGTTGTTCTTCTTTTTCGCACCGACGATTCCGCCGCCTTTCAGCGCCAACCCGGCAAAACCGCCGTCAGCATTCGTGTAAACATAAACCGGTGCTTCGAGGTCATCCGTGTCGAGTTCAGCTCCGATATCTGCCGGACCGGCCGTGGCCTGCGCCTCAATTCCCACGTTGGCATCTTTGCCTTCGCGAAAAAATTCGAGCGACTCATTCGTCATGAAAACCATGATGATGTCGGCATCCTGCGCCCCGATTTGGAGGCCCCAGCTGGCTTCCGCAGCGGCAACGAAAGCCGGCGGGCTCCAGTTTCCTTTCGGATCGCGGATGAGCGCCACGCCGCCACCGGCTTCGGCTCCGATCCCGAGCCCCGCTTTGATCTTGTGCATGATGATGATGCCCTTGGCGTTTTTCAAAACGACGGACGGAATCGCCTTTCGCGGATTCGCCTGGAATTCGGTCAGCCGCGCTCGGGCAACTTCGATCTTGGCATCAAGTTCAGCCGCGGATTTCTTGAAAGGGCCGGCTTCGGTTGTTTCGCCGCCCGTGAAAAGGAGTAACAATGCCGCTGCGGCAGCGACCGGAAGTGTGGATGGGATAGGGTGCAGTTTCATGCGATCAGGGATATGGATTTTATTTCAGGTTTCTAAAATAAACGGATTTTAGGAAAAATCACGTTCCTGATTCAAAAACGGACCGACTACACGGAGAATTAGGTGGATCGGAAACAGACGCAGAGCGTGGCAACTGGGTTCAAATGATTGAATCAGGCCACTTGATTGCACGTACCGGGATCACACTCGTCCGCGATTTCCGGGTATTGATCATCCAAGCAATCCGGACAGATCCCGTGCGTGAATTCGGCATCGGAATGACGGCGGATGTATTGCTCGACCCGCCCCCAATATCCTTTGTCATCCCGGATCCGTTTGCAGTGGGAACAGATCGGCAGGAGCCCTTCCAGGGTCGTGACATTTTCAAGAGCCTGCGCCAGGGCAGAAGAGATTTGCCGCAATTCCAGTTGAGAGACCAATCTCCGCCCGAGTCGGCCAAGAGCAGTTTCCTGTTCTTCAGACAGGTCACGGGTTTCGCGGTCAATGACGCACAGTGTACCCAGCGCATATCCATCGCGGTCGACTAAAGGTGTCCCGGCATAAAACCGGATGGAAGGATCTTCCGTCACCAGTGGATTGTCGCAGAACCGTTCGTCGCCCGTGGCATCGGGAACCACCAGAATTTCATCCGGTTTGTGAATGGCATGGGCACAAAATGCGAGATCCCGATGGGTTTCTTGCGCATCAATTCCCACCCGGGACTTGAACCACTGTCGGTCCGCATCCACGAGACTGATCAGCGAAATCGGCGTTCCGCAGATATGGGATGCCAACTGCGTAAAATCATCGAAACACTCCTCCGGAGCCGTATCCAGGATCTCATATTGCCGAAGCGCATTCAGCCTGGCTTCTTCATTGCTCGGTTTAGGGCGGGAATCATAGCAGGACGGAGGGAGGGAACCACCCGATTATAATTAATATAATTTTCATAACTAATTATACAAGTGGATTTTTTGCTTTTTTGAAAAGTCTCGAATTCCCGTCTAAACCGCCTTTTCGCTGAGTATCAGCGGTTTGCCGCCATTTACAGTCAACCAAACACCGCACTTGCTCCCGTATTGAATCTGATCGATCCCCCACTGATCAAAGTTGGTGATGCCGGGGCAAAGGCCGTTTCCGATCCTGTATTGTTTTCTCCGGCTCTGTCTGCTATTCTCAAGTTTAAACCATCCTAATCAGACCAACCATGCCCGGAAAATTTGAGATCAAGAAGGCCCGCAATGGGCAGTTCCACTTCAACCTGAAAGCAGCCAACGGGGAGATCATCCTCTCCAGCGAGCGTTACACCACAAAGCGCAGCGCCAAAAAAGGCATCGCCTCGGTTCAAAAAAATTCGGCGGACGACAACCGCTTTGATCGCCGGACCGCCCGGAATGGCAAACCCTACTTCGTATTAAAGGCCGCCAATCAAAAGGTCATCGGCAAGAGCGAGATGTATGAGACGAACCGGGCCATGGAGAATGGAATTCGGAGTGTGAAGCGAAACGGCTCGACCGAAAAAGTGGACGACATCAGTTGAGACTTCCCGGTCCGGGGGAAATTTTCCGGAAATTGATTCAGACAAGGCGGTCAGTTCCCTCAAGATCGCCGGGAAAGAATCAGCTTCCGCCACGTGAAAAACTGGTGGAGCATAGCAGATTCGAACTGCTGACCTCCTCAATGCCATTGAGGCGCTCTAACAACTGAGCTAATGCCCCGTCCACCTTGTTTTCGGCGAGAGAGCGGGATTTTAGGCCACAAAATGAAACGCGGCAACCGATTTTCGAACGCCAGCGATTTCAATTTTCCGCGTCTGGATTCGCCCACGCGCGAATCACGTTTTCGACGCCTTTGACGACCTCGGTCATCTTTTCGTAATCGAGCTTTTCCGGAGTATCCGTCGGCTCGTGGTAGTGCGGATAACGATACGGCGCAGTGTCGGTGACCATCAACGCCGGGTATCCCGCCTGCCAGAACGACCAGTGATCCGACCAGCCGATTCCGGGGACGTCTTCAGGAAACGCACCGCCGAGAGCCGGCAGATCCGTCGCCCGCATGAAAGCCGCCCGGGCAGAATCGATGATTTCTTTCGAATCGCGGTTCCCGACAAAAGCGATGAAATTTCCCGTCGGCGGGAACTGTTTTTCGTATCCGGGCGGGTATTGCTGGCTGCCTTCTTCATCGGAGAAAAATCCGATCGTCTCCAGGCTCAGCATCGCCACGACATTGAGGTCATTGGCCTGCATTTCTTTTGCGTAAATGTAGCTGCCCATTTCCTTCGTCTGAAAAAACGGAGGCTCCTCGTTCACAAACGCGACGAATTGAATCGTCCGCTGCTGCGGATTTCCGGCAAAAGCCCGCGCCAGGGCGATCATGGCAGCGACGCCGGAGCCGTTGTCATTGGCCGCCGGGCAACCGGGAACCGAATCGTAATGCGCGCCGATCACGACGATTTCCTTCGGCCGGGTCGTCCCGGGCAACTCGGCCCGCAAATTTCGCACATCGACACCTCCTGTTTCAAAAGCCTGCCGACGAACCAGGTATCCGGCATTCGCCTGCCCCAGCGTCGATTCGATCCAGATCGCCGCCTGCTCCAACGCATCCGGTTTCCCGATATGCCGTTCGCCAATCGTGCCGCCCAGCATTTGCACATAGGCCTTCAGGTCTTCCTGATTTACATCCTTCTGGTTCATCGCCGCGGCCTGCATCCGTTTGTCGAACGTCTCATCCTGCGACGAGTGTAGATCATCCGGTGCAATGTGTGTCACGAAAACAGCCACCATCCCAAGGAGGAAAATCCCGGCAGGCAACCCGACGAGGAGAATCCGAATGACTTTGCCGGGTTTCCTGGATGTTTGATCACTCATGGCCTTTCAATTCCGCCAAAATCGCTTCGGCCGCATTTTTCGCGGCTCCTCCCTCGCCCAGTTTGGCGACGACTCCGGCGATTTCGGCCTGCAAGTTACTACGTGCCTCGTCATCCGTCAGTAACCTTTCCAATTCCGCCGCGATCGCCGGGCCGGTGGCTTTTTCCTGGAGCAGTTCGCGGACGACTTCGCGATCGGCCATCACGTTCACGATCCCGAGAAAATCGACTTTCATGACGCGGCGGGCCACCAGGGCGGTCAGCCACGCGACCTTGTAGGTCAGGCAATACGGCTGGCCAAGACAGGCTGCCTCCAGGGTGGCCGTGCCGGAAGCGACAACTCCCACGACGGCTCGCTGCATGATTTCGTGGGCGGTTTCGGCCGTTTCGAGTTCGATTCCGGCGGCGTCTGCCAGTTCGCGAAGCCGGTCGGTCAATGCAGCATTGGCCCCGGTGGAAATAAAGCGGAGGTCCGGTTGTTTCTTTTTCAAGATCGCCGCCGCATCCAACATGGCGGGAAACAGCGCCTCGATTTCGCGTTCGCGGGAACCGGGCAGCAGGGCGATGAGATCGGACTCGCGTTCGGGTGGATTGGCGCGTTTTTCGGCGAGCGAATCGATCAGGGGATGACCGGCAAATTTGGTTTTCAGGCCGGAATTTTCGTAGAGCTCTTTCTCAAAGGGAAAAATGCAGATCATCAGGTCGAGCAATTGCGCCATCTCCGCGATCCGCCCCCGTTTCCAGGCCCAGACCTGCGGGCTGATGTAATAAATCAGTTTCCCGGCGTAGCCGCGTTTCCGGAGCTGCTTCGCAAGCCGCAGGTTGAAGCCCGGGTAATCGATCAGGACGACAGCGTCCAGTTTTTCGCTCAAAACGCGCTCGATCGTTTCGTTCAGCTTCGCTTTGAAATAGCCGTATTTTTTCAGCACCTCCCACAGTCCCAATACTGCGGCATCCGCCAGCCAATCCTCGATTTTCTCCGGCGAAATGGCTGCCATTTTTGGACCGCCCAGGCCGGAAAACTCGATTCCGGCGTCGCCCGGGAATGCCCCCATCACCGCCGCCCCGTGGGTGTCCCCACTGACTTCGCCGGCGATAAGAAAAAGGTTCATGAATCAGAGTAGCACGGGTTTTCCAACCCGTGGCCAAAGCACAACGGGTTGGAAAACCCGTTCTACGTTTTCGTATTTGCCTCCTCAATGATCCGCGTAATTTGCAGGGCCACATCGAGCGCTGCGGCACCGTGCTGACCGCTCACCACCGGCTGCGCGCCCTGCGCGGCGCATTCGATGAAGTGAGCCAGCTCGCATTTCAGCGGCTCGTCGCGTTCGACTTCGACTTCCTCGCGATTGATCTGCAGCCCGTCTTTCCGGTAAATCCAACCACTCTGATCGCCGTAGTCGAGCGACAGGTAGGCATCGTTTTGAAACACGCGGATCTTCCGCATTTTCTCGGGCGAAATCCGGCTGGCGGTGACGTTGGCCACGCAGCCGTTCTCGAACTTGATCCGGGCATTGGCAATGTCTTCGCGATGGGTCAAAACCGGAATCCCGACGGCATCGACGCTCGCCACGGGCGAATCGACGAGGTGCAGGATGATCTCGAGATCATGGATCATCAAATCGAGAACCACGCCGATATCGACGCTACGATTCGGAAAAGGCGACAGTCGGTGGGCCTCGATAAATTTCGGGTGATCGAGCCGTTTTTCGAGCTGCGCCATCACCGGGTTGAACCGCTCGATGTGTCCGACCTGCAGGGCCAGGCCGCGGTCGTGGGCGAGATCGATCAGCGCTTCCGCGTCGTCGAGCGAGTCGGCGATCGGCTTTTCGACCAGCACGTGTTTTCCGGCCTCCAGCAAGGCAGTGCCAATTTCGCGGTGAGTGACCGTCGGCGTGGAAACGGAAGCGGCATCAACCAGCGAGACAAACTCGTCGAGCGTTTCCGCAACTTTACCGCCGTACTCGTCGGCGATTTCGTAGGCGAGATCGGTATTCGCATCAAAAATCGCGGTCAAATTCGCCGATTCCAGTTCTGAATAAATTCGGGCGTGATTTTTGCCAATGGCACCGACCCCGGCAACGCCGGCGCGGACTGTGGGTGTGCTGTCGCTCATCGCGTTCAGCTATCGGTGAAACAGCGAAAAGTGCAACTTCTCACCTCATACAGCCCCTTCCGACATTCCTGCCTCTCGAGTCGGTCCGCCCGGCCACGGCAGAACAAAATAAAAAAAAAAAGATTGCCTAATTATCAAATTTATATAAATTATAACAAATATGAAAGAGTTTGCTCTTGTTCCCAGGTTTTTTGGAGCGGTCCGGGTCTTGATTTTCCTTTTCGGATTCGTGACACCCTGTCTGCGTGCCCAGACGCTCGTGGATCTGGAAAACGCCACCTGGACCCATCCCACCGGGCCTTCGACCGGCTGGAATTCCAGTCAGCTGACCGGATACACCGATCTCTCTGATGGCAACCGCGTCACGATGACGGTTTCCTTCGCAGGAACGGGAACGCCCACTGCGGGCAACCTGACGATCCTGAATGAATCGTTTTTTACGGGTTTCGCTTTCCAGATGGACCCCGCGACCAATACCAATGGAGCGTCCTTTCTCAATTACGAGCGCATCGACCTGGAATTTGATCAGGCCGTGCAATTCGATGACTTTCGCATCACCGACGTCGACCGGGCCGGCTGGGACGATGTCCTTTTCGCCGAGGGCTGGAATGGCAGCGGAGGCGTTGGGGCTCTCGGATCCGGAACGACTGCAAATTACTCTTTCAATACGACAACCAACCTGGGAACGGAAATCCTGTACGGACACGAAATGGTCGTCGTGACGACCGGGGGAAATACCGTGAACGGTCCGGAAAGCGATCTGTTCATCGATTTCGGCGGATCTCTGGTCGATGCGGTCAGTCTCTATTACTGGAACGGCGACTATGCCGCCACCGATACCACGCAGACGATTGGCTTGACCGCGACGACCGGGGAGCAGGGCTTTTTCGTCACGACCCCGGCTCCCGAACCGTCAACAGCGATTTTCCTTTTGGTCGGATTTGCCGCCCTGCTGTTCTACCGTCCGCTCCGTGCGACACAGGCCGCGTGAACTGAGACGTCCCGGTAAGAAACAGCGCAAGATTCCGGAACGTGAGGGAAGAGGTTTCCCGAACGAACAGGGTTGATTCTCCTGTCCAGCCCGGTTCATTCGGATGGTCCGCATGCCCCCATCCGACTCCATCGCAGACGCCCTGTTCCGTCACCGGTTTGAAAACCTCGTGTCCGAAATGGGAACGATGCTGCAGCGTTCCGCGATCTCGACCAACGTGAAGGAACGGGCCGATTTTTCCTGCGCGCTTCTGGATGAAAACGGCGACCTCGTCGCCAATGCTCCTCACATCCCCGTCCATCTCGGCGCGCTGGGACTTTGCGTGCGGGAGGTTCGCAAAACCATAGAATTTCGCCCGGGCGACATGGTCATCACGAATCACCCGGGCTTCGGCGGCTCACATCTGCCGGACGTGACGATGATTTCGCCGGTGTTTGACGGCGAAAATTCGGCGCCGGTCGCTTTCGTGGCGAATCGCGCTCACCACGCCGAAATCGGCGGCATCACGCCCGGTTCCATGCCTCCCCGCGCCAAAAACCTGGCCGAAGAAGGCGTCGTGATCACTCCGGTCTACCTTTTTGAAAAAGGCGAAAGCCGGTTTCCCGAAATCGAATCGCTTTTGTCCGGAGACCCCTTCCCGACCCGCAATCCTGCCGACAATCTCGCCGACCTGAACGCGCAGGCAGCAGCAAATCGCCGCGGCGATGCGATCCTGACCGGCCTGATCGACGAACACGGAACGGAAACCGTTCGCCATCATCTCGCTCACCTCGGCCGGCTTTCGCAAAGTGCGCTGGCCGATCACCTCGCGGAAACCGGTTTCGAATCCGGTTCAGCCGTGGAAAAGCTCGATGACGGCACGGAAATCCACGTCACGATTTCAGCCAACTCCGGGCGGATTACGATCGATTTCACCGGCACGGCAGCTGTTCATCCGGGAAACCTCAACGCCACCCCGGCCATCATCCGCAGTGCCGTCCTGTACGTGCTCCGGCTCTGGACCGGCTGCGAACTGCCTCTCAATGAAGGGCTGCTCCGCGATGTCGAAATCATCCTGCCGGACGGGTGTTTCCTGAATCCGGATTTCCCCGGCGATCCGGAAAATTGCCCCGCTGTGGTCGGTGGAAATGTCGAAACCAGCCAGCGCGTTGTCGATACCCTGATCCGGGCGCTCGGGTTCCAGGCGGCTTCGCAGGGCACGATGAACAATTTCATTTTCGGCAACGAACGCTTCGGATATTACGAAACGATCGGCGGCGGCGCGGGTGCAGGTCCGGATTACCCGGGTGCGAGCGGGCTGCACACCCACATGACCAACACCGCGATCACCGATCCGGAAATTCTCGAGCACCGCTACCCTGTACGGCTCCGCGAATTTTCGATTCGCAAAAAATCCGGCGGTGACGGCAAGTTTCCGGGCGGCGACGGGTTGGTCCGCGAAGTTGAATTTCTCGAGACGCTTTCCGTTTCGCTGCTGACCCAGCATCGCGTCGAAGCTCCCTTCGGAATCCGCGGAGGCGAGCCCGGAACATGCGGCAGGCAGACTCTCACCCGCGCTTCCACCGGCCAAACCGAAGATCTCGCCGGCATTGTCGAATTTTCCGCCGAACCGGGCGACGTGCTGCGAATCGAGACACCCGGCGGTGGTGGTTGGGGTTAGCCCTGAACCTGTTTTTCGATCACCGCGCGATCTGTTTTCACGGCATCAGCGCTCGTCGCGTATTCGAGGCCCCACATCTCCGCCCATTTTTGAAAATCCATTGCGTGCCGGTTTTCGGTGACGTGTTTTTCCGTTTCGGACAGGTCTTTCATCCCCGGCAATTTCGAAAAAATCCGGCCGCCGCCATTGTTGATCACCACGATCCGAATTCGCTTCCCTTCCCCGATTTGATCCAGCACCCACGGGGCATTCAAATCATAGAGAGCTGTCAAATCGCCGAAAATCCCCCATCCTTCGTCGAACGAATCGCACAGGCCGAGAAAGGTGGAAACTTCACCGTCAATCCCGTTTGCTCCGCGATTCGCAAAGCCGTTCGGATGCGCAATTTCCGTCGTTGCAGCCAGATTCCATTCCCGAATCGGCAGGCTGTTTCCCAGGAAAATCATCGCCTCCGGCGGGATTGATTTCGAGAGATTGGAAATCGCGTTTTCTTCTTCGGAACGATCCAACAGCCCCGCGTTCGCGGGGTCCCGCGACCGCGGGAGGAGTTCGTCGAATGTACCCTGTTGGATCGTTTCGCCGTTTCGAAGCAACACGGTCTGTTCGCCAAACGCACCCTGTTGGTTCGTATTCGCCCGGGCGAGCCCGGAAAATCCGGCGCGGGAAATGGAGTGAACGGCGATTTCGGGGCGGGTTTCAAGATCGCGCCAGAATCGCAAACTCGGCACGCCGCCAATGCGCAGGACCTGTTCAACTTCGGCATTTTGGAACGAAGCGTCGCCGCCACGGATGTGATTCAGACCGTCGGCCTCACGGAGGCCACTGGTGGCCTCGGACCAGGTGGGCAGCCCGGTTTCCTCCAGAAAATCGCAAACGGCGGAGCGTTCGGTTTCGTGAAGTTCGCCGAGGAGGACGACGGTTTTTTTCCCGGGGTCCAGGGCGTCGGTTTCACCGGCAACAGGCAGCTCGATCGTGCTCTCAACTGCGGGTTTGAGATCAAAATCGAAGTCGCCGTCGAAGAGGGGTTCTTCGAGGCAGAGGTTGAGATGGAGCGGGGTTTGGCCGGTCCAGGTTTCAAGTTCACGAGAGGTGTAATTTCCGAAAATCGTCTCCTGCTCGATGGCCTGCGGTGCACCGGTTCCGCGAAATCGTTCAGGCCGGTCGGCGGTGAGCAGGATCAATGGCAAACCGGAATAATGGGCCTCAATGGTGGCGGGGAGAAGCTCGGCCACCGCAGTTCCGGAGGTGGTGAGAACGCAGACGGGTTCGAGGTTGCGTTTGGCCAGCCCGAGGGCGAAAAAGGCAGCGGCGCGTTCGTCGAAGTGACGAAAGATCCGGAACCGGCCGGCATTTTTCAGCAGCGGGACCAGCAGCGGCGCGTTTCGCGCGCCGGAGCAGATCACGAATTTCCGGACGCCGAGTTGGGTGACGGCGGTGAGGGTTTCGCGGGCGAGTTGAGCGTTGGATTTCAATCGCCTTTTTTGGAAAAATTCCGGTCGTGAAACTGCATCAGCTCGATGCCCTTGGCGTCGTATATCTGGGTGGCGCTGTGGGTGGCGTCGGGGACGATGAGTTTTTCATACGGCACACCGAGTTCGTCGAGGTATTCCATGAATTTCAGGTTGTACTCGTAGTTGAAGCCTTTCGTACCGACCCAGATCATCGGCTTGAGTGGCGGGGCATCTTTGCGGTCGGCGTATTGTTTGGCGAGGTCCCAGGCGTTGTATCCGGGAGCGAATTTCACGTTTTCGGATTCGGCGCCGTTGTTTTCCTGGATGCGTTTTTCGGGCTCGTACCCGGAGCCACCGGGGGCGGTGGATCCGAAGAGTTCGGGATGCTTGAACATGATGCGCGTGGTGCCGCGTCCGCCCTGGGAAAAACCCTGGATGCCCCGTCCGCTGCGTTCGGTCCGGGTGCGGTAGGTTTTGTCGATGTGAGGGATGAGTTCCTTCACGAAGACGTCTTCGCCGAGGCCGTTTTCTTTCTGCGGGTAGTTGTACCAGCTCATCGGGCCGCCGTTCGGCCAAATGTAAATGGTGGGCTGAATTTTCCCGTCAGTGACGGCTTTGTGAATGTATCGGGCGAGGCTGACGCTTTTTCCCTCCGCTCCGGGGCGACCGCCGTGCAGGTGATAAACGACGGGGAATTTCCTGTCGGCATCGGTTTCATACTGCGGCGGCAGATAGATGTAAAAGCCGACATCAATACCCATGGACCGGCTTTTGAAAGTGGCGTGCTTCACGCCGAGTTCGTCGAGTTTCAGGTGCTTGGCACGGTTTTCGGGGACTGGCGAGACCCAGCTGAACGGAGCAGGTTTCTTTTTCGCTTTCCCTTTCTTCGCGTTTTGGCCGAAGGCCGGCCCGATCGCCAGGATGGCGAGCACCGCGACGGCGAGCGCAAGGTTGGCGTGATTTGTAGAAAAATGTCTCATCGCAAAAACGCTATCAGAATTGGAATGAGCATCAATCGCAACATCGGGGAACCCGACGATTCGGCGGCGTTTGACAATTTGCCATCCCAGCCGATTCATCTTCCCGTTTTTTCGCCACACAGCATGAGCCTGCATAAAGAACTCCAGTCAGCGGAGGGCTATCTCGAACTCGGGATGTTCGACGAAGCCTGGGAAGCGCTTGATGAGCTGTCTGCCGATTGGCAGGCCGAACCGGCGGTGATGGAAATGCGGGTGATGTTGCAAATGAACCGGGAAAACTGGGAAGATGCGATCGAGTGGTGCGACCGGCTTTGCGAAGCTGCACCGCAGTCGCACGCGGGATTTATCCACGGTGCCTACTGCCTCCACGAGCTGGGTCGGACGGCCGAAGCGCGGGACAAACTGCATAATGGACCATCGAGTTTGCAGAAAGATCCGCTCTTTTTTTACAACCTTGCTTGCTATGAAGCGCAATTGGGCGAAACAGAGACCGCGCGAACTTGGTTGGATCGTGCTTGCAATCTCGACCGGACCCTGAAAAAACAGGCAGAGACCGATCC
>JABDJT010000314.1 GCA_013003335.1 Verrucomicrobiales bacterium
GAGGAAAGCGAGCGCTGCTGGAATCCGGAGTCAAAATACCCGATTACATCGTCGGCACCGTCATTGTCAGCCACGATGTTCGCGATTTCGCCGATGGTCCGGAGGTTGCATTCCGAAATGAGACTCAACATTTCCTCCTTCCAGTTTTCTTCACCGAATGCCTCCGGAAAGGCCCGCAACACACCGCGAAGACGGGTCAGCGACAAGCTGCGGAACAGGTCCGGCAGACTTTCCTGGTTATCCCGCACAATGTCCGGAATCGTCGGACCGTCTTCGGGAATCTCGATTCCTTTGACCTTTGTTGCCAAATCATCGCGGGTCAGAACCAGTTCCACGGCCGGCGCGAACTGCAGCTTCATGCCTTTGCTGGCGGCATCGTTGAGTTCCTCTACAACCGGGATCAACTGGATGGCCGGTTCCTCGAAAGCGGTGAGATCATTCAGCATGACTTCGACCGCTTTGACTTTCCGCTTCAAATCGCGGGCTTCCTGGAAGTCCTGGATGAGAGCTTCCGACGGGTCGAGGTTTTCGTCCCGCAACTCCAGCGGCTCCGAGCGCTTCGAGGGCACAACGAACAGGCGGTCATTGCGGAGCTTCTTCTTGGTCGACTCCCACCAACTCTTGTATTTGCCATCGGCAATTACCTTCCCTTTCAGCATTCCCTCAAAATTATCGAGCGAGACCGTTCCGCCCGCGCTGCTGATCGCAAGCTTGGCCAGGCCGACCGGATCTTCCTTCGACATCTCCTGCAATTCCTCTACAGCCGCGAGCCGCTTCGCATAAAAATGATCTTCATCCACCGGTGTCACAGACTCGGCGACAAACTTCATCCCCATTTCGTGACCCGGCTTGTCTTCGAAATCGATGACCACTTTTGTATTCAGCCGGTCCCAGGAATTGATTTTGCCGGCCCCCCAGCTTTTATGGTGGCAGAACGTGCCGGGCGGCAAAGCGTCGAGCTTTTCCGCTGTGTCCTGATCGATTTTATCGCGAGCGACTAATTTTTCGAGATCTGAATGCATTCGGTTGCCACCTTGAACGCGTATGGACCATTTTTCGAAAAAAAAATTCAAATTTCCGTATAAAAAGTGACGGATTCGTCGGGAAACGACTCAGGATGCCGTTTTCAGCCGAAAAAACCTTTCTTTTTAGGGTTGCCAAGCCGATTTCCCCTGTCTAATCTCCGGCTCTGATTATGAAAAAATTTGTCGTTGCTCTTACGCTCGTCGGGATGGTGGTCACCTCGGCCACCATGTATGCTGATATCCAGGCGCCGCCGAAGTCGAAGCAGACCTCCACGAACAAGCTGGCTCGCGGTCTGTCGAACATCCTTTACGGATTTACAGAGCTTCCGACATCTGTCATTCGCTCGGCCGAGGTCGGTGACCCCGTTGGCGAAGTTTGGTTTGGCGGAGTGATTCGGGGATTTGAACGCACCGGACAGCGCCTCATGTATGGCGTCTACGAAGTGGTGAACTGGCGGAAGCCTCTATTCAAAGACACCTACCGGGCTCCCTACGACTCGCTTTACTATGATCCGGTCCACGGATACGAAGAATTTCCGCCGCAAATCGGCACCCTTTCGACCCTGAGTTACTGCCGGAATATTACCTGGTAATCCCCTCTCTGACCGATCAGATTTCAAAAACCCGCCCCCGTTTACGGTAGCGGGTTTTTTGTGTCCCGGGAAAAGCACGAGCCCACAGAGAAGCGGCTCGCGAGATGACACTGATACGAACCAAGAGGGTCTGCCTCACGAACCAACCCTGTTGGTTCATGAAATCGGGCCGATACGCCTCCTACTTATCGTCGAGCGCTGCGATACCGGGCAGTTCTTTGCCCTCGAGCAATTCGAGCGACGCGCCGCCGCCGGTGGACATGTGATCCATCTTGTCACCGAATCCAAACTGGTTTGCGGCTGTCACCGAATCACCACCACCGACGATCTTAATCGCGCCCTCATTCGCTGCGATGGCCGCACCGACGGCTTTGGTTCCGATGTCGAAGCCGCGTTTTTCAAATACGCCCATCGGACCATTCCAGACGATCGTTCCGGCATCGGCGATGACTCGCTCGAATTCTTCAATTGCGCGGTCGCCGATGTCGATGCCTTCCCGATCAGCGGGGATTGCTCCACCTTCCTCCCACGGGTCCGTGCATTCAGTTGGAGCGTCATCTTCAAACTCCAGCGTGTGCCGGGTGTCAATCGGCAGATAAAACGGCGTCTCGTTTTCCTTCGCTGTCTGCAAAATACCCCGGGCCAGTTCGAGAGCTTCTTCCTCTCGCTCCGCGAAACTTTTCCCAATCTCATGCCCCTGGGCGAGCCGGAAAGTCGTGGCCATCGCACCGCCAATGATAAAGGCATCGGCTTTTTCCATGAGCCGCTCCAGAATCTTGATCTTATCAGAGACTTTCGCGCCACCCATGATGACGACAAACGGCTTCGGCGGGTCCTCGAGTTTTTCGACGAGATATTCCAGCTCTTTTTCGATGAGAAATCCCATCGCGCACTGATCAATGTGCCCGGTCACACCCGCGGTTGAAGCGTGAGCGCGGTGCGCCGTTCCGAAAGCATCATTCACAAAAATATCGCCGTTCTCCGCGAGTTGCTTCGCGAATTCCGGGTCGTTGTCTGTTTCGCCCGGGTAAAACCGGACGTTTTCGAGCAGCAAAACTTCGCCGTCCTGCAGATTGGCAACTGAATCTGCGGCTTCGTCGCCGATGCAATCTGACGCGAATTTCACAGGCACGGAGATCAGCTCGTTGAGGCGGTCAGCAGCCGGTTTCAGAGAAAACTCGGGCTTTTTCTCGCTCTTGGGACGGCCGAGATGCGACATCAGGATCACTTTCGCACCGGCATCCACGAGGTGCTGGATGGAAGGGATCGCCGCGCGAATTCGGGTGTCATCGGTTACGTTGCCTTCGTCATCAAGCGGCACGTTGAAATCGACACGCATGAGGACTCGCTTACCGGCTGGATTGAGGTCGCGGATGGAGAGCTTTGACATTGCTGGAAGTGTTTGAGGTTGGAATTCGGAACAGGAAAATGAAATATCGGCTGATTTGAGAATACTCCAAAAAAACGCCCTTCAGCCTGAAACAGACCAAAGGGCGCTTTTGAAATCATAAATCAGTGAATCAGAGCGACTCGCCGATCATTTCCATCGCATCGATGGCGCGGTTGGAATAACCCCACTCGTTGTCATACCATCCGACGACTTTCACGAAATTGCCCTGGGCCATCGTGGTGAGTCCGTCGAGGATGCAGGAGTGCGGGTTCCCGACGATATCTTTGAGGACAAGCGGCTCTTCGCTGTATTCGAAAACTTTGCTCATCGGTCCGCTTTCGGAAGCAGCCGCATACGCTTCGTTGATACCTTCGACGGTTGCTTCGCTCTTGAGAACGCAGCTGAAATCGGTCACCGACCCGGTCGGAGTCGGAACGCGGAACGCACCGCCCTGAAGCTTGCCATTCAACTCAGGAATGACGAGGCCGATCGCTTTCGCGGCACCGGTCGAGCTCGGGATGATGTTCTCAGCAGCCGTCCGCGCACGACGCAGATCGCTGTGAGGAGCGTCAAGCACGCGCTGGTCACCCGTGTAAGAGTGAATCGTGCTCATGAAACCTTTTTCCACGCCGAACGTGTCATTCAGCACCTTTACCATCGGGGCTAGGCAGTTCGTGGTGCAGGATGCGTTCGAAACGATCGCGTGATTCGCCGGATCATACTGGTCGTCGTTGATGCCCATGCAGATCGTCACATCCGGGTCCTTCGCAGGGGCGGAAATCACGACTTTCTTCGCGCCGGCATCGATGTGCTTTTGAGAACCTTCGCGGCTACAGAAAAAACCGGTCGACTCGAGTACGATGTCGATGCCGTCTTCGCTCCAGGGGAGTTCAGCCGGGTCGCGCTGTTCGTAAACTTTGATTTTGTGGCCGTTGACGGTAATTGATTCGTCATCGTAGGAAACTTCGCCGTCGAAAGGACCGGCAGTCGAATCCCATTTCAACAAGTGCGCGAGCGTTTTGTTGTCAGTCAAATCGTTGATCGAAACGACCTTTTTCCGCTGTTCATCGGTCATCGCGCGAAGCACGTTTCGACCGATCCGTCCGAAGCCATTAATTGCATAAGTAGCCATGAATGTGTGGAGTTATTGTGTGTGTCTTTTTAACTGGGTCGGCCCACCGTTACCGGCTGACCTAAAAAGCTCCACCCAATGGCGGAAGCGGGCCTATTAATAGCCAAACGACGCGGGGGGTCAAATGGAGAAACCGTTGCCGATTGAATTGACTGTAACGATTGGAATTTCGAGACCGGAATGGATGGTAAGCGGATGATTGATCAAACAGGGTCCGTTCGCCGAACGAACCTTCTTCATTCGTCCGGGGTGCCAATCGCTTAGCTCAACGGCAACATGTCGTAGGGGCGGTCTTTGGAGCCGTCCTGCCAGGAGATATAGGCCTGATTCGCGATCGCTGTTCCGCCTTTGGTCGGGTAATCGCCGCTGAAATACCAGTCGCCGTTGTGAACGGGAATCGAGTCGTGAAGGTTCTCAATGGTTTGATAAATCACCTCCACCTCCCCTTTCCAGGGGCCATCTTTCGGGCGGACGATTTCGGCGATCTCGTCGGAAATCTGCTCCGCAGTGAACGGCTCGTAGATTTGCTTCACGCAATTTTCCTGTTCCCCTACCGGCTTTTTCAATTCCTCTTTGCAGGCCAGGTAAACGTCGACGGTCTTGTTGTGCTGCCCGGTTTTTTCCAGGAGGGAGATTGCGGCCCGAAAGGCGATGAATTTTCCCAGTTCGGACATGTCAATGCCGTAGCAATCGGGATAGCGGACCTGCGGCGCGGTCGAGACGATCACGATTTTGCGTGGATTCGTACGGGCCAGGATTTTGAGAATGGATTTCTGCAGGGTGGTGCCGCGGACGATGGAATCATCAATTGCGACGAGGCAATCGTCCGGCTTCACGATGCCGTAAGTGATATCGTAGACATGGGATACCATTTGGTCGCGGCCTTTCTCCTGATTGATGAAGGTTCGGAGCTTAATGTCTTTGTGCGCGATTTTTTCGCCTTTCGGCCAGTTTCCCATGATCAACTTGTCGATCAGATCGGCATCAATCGATCCATCTTCAACAGCCGCCAGCAACTCATCGCGAACCTGTTCCCGGCGAGCGCGGCGCAGGCCGTCCATCATGCCGTGGTAGCCAATTTCCGCGGTGTTCGGAACGAAACTGAAAACGGATTTACCAAAATCATCATCGATCGCTTTCCGAATCTGCGGCACCAGCGCGTGCCCCAGCGCATGGCGTTCTTTGTAAATCGTAGGGTCGTTCCCCCGGGAAAAATAGATGCGCTCAAACGAGCAGGGTTTGTATTCGGCCGGTTCCGTGAAAGCCTCGATTTTCAATTCGACATCCACTTTCCCCTCCTGCCGCTTCATCACCGCGACATGACCGGGATCCAGTTCGCGCACTTCTTTTTTATCACAGCCAAAAACGGTCATCAGTGGCACCCGTTCGCTGGCGAATGCAATGACTTCCTCATCCTCGTAGTAGTGACAGGGCCGGATCCCGTTCGGGTCGCGCAATACAAAGCCGTCGCCGTTTCCGATCAGCCCGGCGATGGCATAGCCCCCGTCCCATATGTCGCCGCATTTTTCCAGAATCCGCCGGAGGTCAAGTTCGCGCGAAATGATCTGAGGAATGGTTTCTCCCGGCGTTCCGGCATCGCGTTCCCGGTGATACACTGCATCGTGTGCTTCTTCGAGGTGAAAGCTGATCTCTTCGATCACGGTTTGGGTATCCGTGTCGAAAATCGGATGCTGCCCACGCTGAATCAAATGGTGATTCAAATTTCGGGCGTTGGTCATGTTAAAATTTCCCGCCACCATCAACGTTTTCGTCGGCCAACTGGTCCGTTTCACAAACGGGTGGCAACCGCCCGCGCCGAATCGGCCGGAAGTTCCGTATCGCAAATGACCAAGCAGAACTTCGCCGCCGAAATCGAACTGGTCTTTGAACTTTTCGGGGTCAATGATCGGCTTTCCTTCGTCGTCGAATTTTCCCGTCGCGATTTTCCCCCGGCGCGCCAATTTCGCAAATTCCTTGAGCTGTTCCTCCATCACCTTGATCAACGAATCCCGCTTCGCGTTGCGCTCGCGGAAGAGGTAGGGCTTGCCGAGGGGAGCATTCAGCTTGCAACATCCTATCCCGATCCCGTCCTGTCCCCGGTTGTGCTGCTTTTCCATCAGCAAATACAGCCGCTGAAATCCCCACAGCGGTGTGCCGTACTTGTCGTTGTAGTAAGCCAGCGGCTTCTTCAGCCGGATAAAGGCCAGGCCACATTCGTGATGGATGGGGTCGCTCATCAATCAATTCTGACATTTACACCGCCCCCGTCCGTCACTTCGCCGAGCACCCTCGCGCCTCCATGAAATTCAGTGGCTTTTTCAGCATCGGACGCGGGAACAATCGCGACCCAACCCCAACCCATGTTGAAGGTATCAATCGCGTCTTTCTCAGTGTCGACGTGTTGCAAAATTTTCTGAACGGCGCCGAGTTCCCATTTTGGAATCGTAATCGACGCACCTTTTTCGCCGAGCAAACGCTCGAGGTTTTCGGGCAAACCGCCGCCAGTGATATGCGCCATCGCCCGGATTTCGGCCCCGGCGTTTTTCAAACCAGCACAGGCGTCATGATACAAACGCGTCGGGGCGAGCAGCTCAGCCATTTCATCGCGCGTCACTTCATCAGGAAAAGCCGACACGATTTTTCGAATCAAACTCCAGCCATTCGCGTGAAATCCATCGGACGGATAACCGACCAGCACGTCACCAACTGAAACCCGCGTCGGATCAATCATCTCCGGCTTTTCCACTGCGCCGACACAAAATCCGCTCAGCTCGATCATCCCGTCCGGCACGATTCCCGGCATCTCCGCCGTTTCGCCGCCGGCGAGAATGCAGTCGCAGCTTTCCAAATGTTCCGCCATTCCTGCAATGAGCCGCTTGATTTTCGTTTTGTCGATCGCACCGACGCCGACGTAATCGAGAAACATCAGCGGATCGCCGCCCGTCGTCAGAATGTCATTCACATTCATCGCCACGAGATCTTTCCCCGCGATCTCGAGCAGATCGTATTCAAGAAGCAATTCCAGCTTCGTCCCAACCCCGTCGCAACCCGTCACGATGACCGGCTGATTGTAACCCGACAAATCGTAGCTCGCCGCGAACAGCCCGAATGCCTGCATCAACTGACGCCCGCCCTCGGTTCGCTGGCGGAGGCCGTTGATGTCGCCGACCAGTTCCGCCGCCTCGTGGATATCGACCCCGGCGGATTTGTAGGTGAAAGATTCTTCGTTTTCGGACATGGCGGGATTTTTGGAAATCGGGATTTACGAAGCAACAGGGTTGGTTCGATGAACAAACCCTGTTCGTTCGTTCTACCTGCTGGCGCTCACATTTTCAAAAAGGGACTGAAACAAATAATGACCACTTCCGTTCTCGGCGTCGCCCCAATCGGGATCGTAGTGGTCTTCCCGAAACATGAATCGCTCGGGATGCGGCATCAGGCCGAGGACACGGCCGCTTTCGTCTTTCAGGCCGGCGATTTGCTGGAAGCTGCCGTTCACATCGGTCGTGTAGGTCAGCGCGGCGAATCCGTCCGCGATGAGCTTTTCGGCGTCCGCCGGATCGGCAGTGACGAGGCGGCCTTCAGCGTGGGCGATGGGAAATTCGAACTCGTCAGGCAGCTGCGCGAGAAACGGGCTGGCATCCGCGGCGTGATTTTTCAACGTGACCCACTGGCACTGGAATCGTCCGCTCGTGTTGTGAACGAGGCTGCATGGCGGAAGCAAATCGAGCTGGGTGAGAATCTGGAAGCCGTTGCAAATGCCGAGCAGATAACCGCCGCCGTCGCGGAATTTCCGGAGGGTGTCGCCGATTTTATTCTGGGTGACCAGCTTGGCGATTCGGCCGGACATCACGTAGTCCCCGTAGCTGAATCCGCCGGAAAACACAACGAGACTGACGCCGTCGAGTGAGTCTTCCGTGAGCAGCGAAATCGGAAGCATTTCCGTTTCGAACCCGACGATCTTGAGCGCTCGCTCCGTTTCGTGATCGGCATTCGTGCCGGGGAAATTGATGAGGGTGGCTTTGGGGGCTTCTGCCATAACGGGAAGTCTTGAAAAATTGGCTTAGTAATATTCGACCAGCCCGTTCTTCCAAATTGTTTTGAATTCGGCGAGGGGCTCGTTCAGCAAAGTTTCTTTGCCCCATTCGATGCGCAGATTGGAGTGGTCGGCAGTAGCGTTTCCGATTTCACCGTAGGCATGATCGGCGAAGTGAGCGGCGACGGCGTCGCGATGCTCGGGAGCGATTTCGAGGAGGAAACGTCCGGGAGTTTCGGCGAACAGCATCGCGATTTTCGTGAGGCTCTCTTCGGTCGGGAGTTGATCCAAATTCACATCAAGGCCGCCTTTCCCGGTGAAACCGAACTCGGCCAGCGCCACGGCAAGGCCTCCTTCGGAAAGGTCGTGCGCCGCGAGAATCCAGCCGTTTTTGACTGCTTCGTAATACGCGCGGTAGGAGGCGAGATTCTTTTCGAGATCGGTTGCGGGGACGGGCAGACGCTCTTCGATTCCTTTCGCGAAAATCGAACCACCCAGCTCGTTCGTGGTCGCTCCAAGCACGGCCAGGATGGAATCGCTGCGGCGCAGGGAACTGGGGATGACGTGCGATTTGTCTTCGACGATTCCCATGCCGGAAATCAGGATCGTCACCGGGATCGACACGGGGCCGGCTTCAGTTTCGAAGTAATTGTAAAACGAATCCTTCCCCGAAACGAAAGGCGCGGCGTAGGTTTCAGCGGCTTTGGCGATGCCTTTCACTGTCTCGACAAGCGCGCCGAGTTCCTCCGGATTATCCGGGTTGCCCATGCAGAAATTATCGAGAATCGCGATGCGATCCGGGTTCGATCCGGCGGCAACGAGTTGGCGGAAACATTCATCGACACAGGCCGTTCCCATCGCGAAGGGATCGGTTTTCCCCCATTCTGGCAGGAGCGATAGCCCCATCGCCATCAACTGATCGGAACCGTCAATCCGCATCACCGCCGCGTCCTGCGGGGCGTCACCCGATGCTCCGGCGAGCGGTTTCTGGATCGTGTTGCCCTGCACTTCGTGATCGTATTCGCGGATAATTGGTTCGCGCGAGACGACGGCGAAATCGGAAATTACGGTGCGCAGCGTTTCGGCCAAATCCCCGTTCGATTCGATCGAAGTGGAATCGTGGAGGCTGGTTTTGCCCTTCCACTCCGCTTTCATTCGGCGAACCGGCGCATCGTGCAGTTTCGAACAATCGAGTTCACAGACCGTCTCGCCGTGGTGCGACACTTTTAAAATCCCGCTTCCGTCCGCATCGCCGAGCACGGTCATTTCCGTCTCGTACTTGTCGGCGATCTGTTGGAGTTCATCGAGCGTCTCCGGTTTTACTGCCAGCACCATGCGCTCCTGGCTTTCGGAAATGAACAGCTCCCAACTGACCATCCC
>JABDJT010000318.1 GCA_013003335.1 Verrucomicrobiales bacterium
GTCGAATGAAGGACGGGGCCTGATTGGTTCGAAAACTTGATCATTTCTCCTTTCCCGCTCATACTCTGTTTGCTGTCGATTCCTTTCCTTTCCCGAGATATTTCTATGAGTCAATTGCACCAGATGCAGCTCACCTATGTGCCCGTCGAGGACCGGGTCATGTTTCGGATGAACACGAAAACGAGACAGGAATTCCGGTTTTGGATGACGCGGCGTTACGTGCAGGTGCTGTGGAACACGGTCTTAAAATTGCTTAAGGAACGGAATGATCAGCAACTCAAACCGACGGAAACTGAGGCTGCAAAACCACTGCCGGAGCAGATCAAAGAAGCGGCGCTGGCCGCAGAGCATCAAAAAGTCGTGGAGAAATCCGATTTTCAAACGCAATACCAGGAAAGCAGCTACCTCCCGCTCGGGGAATCGCCCGTTCTGCTGTTCAGCGTCGGTGTCAAACCAGGAGCCAATGGTCAGGCGATCCTCGTGATGTCGCCGCAGGAAGGACAGGGAATCGAGATCGGCCTGAACGATCAAATCGTCCATTCCCTCTGCAAATTGCTCGCCGAAACGGCCCAGAAAGCGAATTGGGAACTGCACCTGGATTTCAACCAGGCATCGGAATATTTGCCCGATCAGCAGGGACTGAACTAGGACGCATCGACGGCTACCTGCCGCGACTGTCCCAGCCCGTCGATTCCGAGTTCCACAACGTCTCCGGCTTTCAAGAACTGCGGCGGATCAAATCCGAGACCGACTCCGGCGGGTGTGCCGGTAGAGATCACGTCGCCCGGCAGAAGCGTCATGAACTGGCTGAGATAACTGACCAGTTGCGGGATGTTGAAAATCAGATTGCAGGTGTTGCCGTCCTGTTTCTGCTCGCCGTTGACGGTGAGCCACATTTTCAGATTGTTCACGTTTTCGAGTTCGTCTGGAGTCGCAAGAAACGGTCCGATCGGGGCGAATGAATCGCAGCTTTTGCCCTTCACCCACTGCCCGCCGCGCTTGATCTGGAATTCCCGCTCGCTGTAGTCGTTGTGCAGCGCATAGCCCGCCACGTGATCCAGGGCGTCATCTTCACTGACGTAGCTGGCGCGTTTCCCGATCACAACCGCGAGTTCGACTTCCCAGTCGGTCTCCCGGCTTTTCCGCGGGATGATCAGGTTATCGTTCGGGCCGCACAACGCGGAGGTCGCTTTGAAAAAGATGATCGGTTCCTCGGGTGCATCCTGGCCGGTTTCGGCGGCGTGATCGGAAAAATTCAGGCCGATGCAGACAATTTTCGAAGGACGCGCCACGCAGCTGGCGAGACGCACATCATCGCCCAGAACGGGAGCCGAACCGGCATTCGCGTCCGCCCATTCGCGGAGGCGGTCCAGATTTTGCGGATCGGCAAAAAAGGCTTCATTCCAGTCCTGCCCGAATCCGGAAGCGTCGATTCGCGTTCCGTCGGGGAGTTGAAGACCGGGTTTCTCGTCGGTGGCGGGTCCGTGGCGCAGCAATTTCATGACCGCGATCCTAGCGGAAAACGAAGGTGAATCAACGGCGGGATTCAGCTCAGTCTTCCTGCACAAAAATCCGGTCGACGGGCAGAAAACGCCCGAGCTCTGCCATCACGAACGCTTCCTGCTCCCGTTCCATTTCGTCCGCGTAGGCGACTCGTTTTCCATCGGGCGAAACGACCAGTTTTGGATCGGCCAGGACCGGCTCGCCGGGATACAGGCCCGCGATTTTCCGGTGCATTTTTTTCGGAAACCGGAGGGGCCCCAGAGTGACGGAATGAATGAGCTCCGGATTCTTCAGCTCCGAGAAAATCGATTCGATCAGGCCGCGATACTCGTCCTCGAAATTCTCACAGGCGATCAGCGGGTCGAGTCGGAGTCCCACGAACCAACCCTGCCGGATCAGCGAATGAACCCTGTTGATTCGTTTCGCGACGGGCGGTGCGCCGTGCTCGATTTCGCGCGCCACGGAATCGGGCGTCAGGCTGAAAGCGGGAATCACGTTCGGGAGCGGGTCGCCGGGGTATTCCAACAAGGGCCGGACATTGACGCTCTTGGTTCGGAGTTCCAACCAGGCTTTTTCGGGATCAAGCCCGGCAAAGACCGGGAGAAATTCGGCTGCAAAACCGGTCAGATTTTCCAGCGCGAGCGAATCGCAATCGTAGCCGGAGAAGAAGCAAACGGGAAAATCGGCAGCTGTTTCCAGTTCATCCCGAATCGCAGTCTTAAAATCGTCGAAATTCACGAAGTGGACGTAATTTGCGGACGAATACATGCCCTGCAGAAAGCAATACCGGCAGTCATACAGGCAGTTCAGCATGTGCGAGAAATAGACGTTTTTCGCAGCACCGATTGAGTAATCCGGCGGCGTCGGAAGAACGAGTTTGCCGTATTTTTTTGCCAGGATGAGGGCGGGACGCTGCTTCTGGAGTCGGAAATTCTGCGCCCTCGGATTGAAAACCTCGCCGAAACGCTCGCAGGGAATGACAGTGGCGGCCGCGAATTTTTCCAGAATGCGAACGGTCCGGGGATGATCCCGGATTTCATCCTCGACGTAAATCGTGTCCATCGTTGCCCCCGATCAGCCTCCGATTCCGGCCTGGGACATCGCCCAGGCAATCAGGAAAAGCGTCAGGATTCCACTGCCGATGTTGATCGCGAGAACGACGAAAATGATGAAGAGGATAAAAAAGATCGGCCACCAGCCTCCCCGGGCTTCCCCTCCCTCTTCGTTGTCCAGATATTCGCGAAGCATCTGGTAGTTTCGCGAGTTGCTTTTAAACCACGCGGAAAAAGCGTCGCCGACTACAGGCAACGCGCCCACCCCGGCATTGAGCAGCATATTGCCGCCCATTTTTACGAGGCTTTTGAACGGGATCCCCCGGTTACCTGCCTGGCCGAGAACGACTGCTCCCAGAATCGTCGAAACGGTCTCGCCCCCCCCCGGAATCAGGCCGATGATCGGATCGAGACCAATCCGGAAATTCGTTCCGGGAATCCGGATGCATTCATCCAGCAGCCAGGCCATCGCTTTGGAAGCCTTGCTGTCCGGCCCGTCACGCTCGGCTTTTCTCCGGACAGCTTCGTAAATCGGATTGACTTCGCCGTCGTCGAGCTCAGCAGGAAGAAGGTCGTCGGACATGTCTGGTTTCCGATTGCCGCCGGGACTTCACGCCACGGCGGTCATCTTAATATCCATCAACATCTGGGCGTTGGACTGGTACCGCTCCATGCACTTGAGGAGCCACTCCATTGCGTCCATCGGCTTGTAGCCGGCCAATCCGCGCCGAATGACGTGAATTTTTTCCAACTGATGGCCTGCCAGCAAAAGCTCCTCGCGCCGGGTTCCGGATTTGTGGATATCGACAGCGGGGTAGACGTAGTTTTGCGCGAGCTGGCGATCCAGAACGAGTTCCATATTCCCCGTTCCCTTGAATTCCTGGAAAATGGCATCGTCAGCCCGGGAATTGGTCTGCACGAGAGCTGTGGCCACGATGGTGAGCGACCCGGCTTCACGGGTATTTCGCGCAGCGGCAAAAAGCTTACGCGGGATTTCCAAAGCCCCAACGGTAAGTCCGCCGGAGGCTGTGCCACGGCCCTTACCGCCCCGCATGGCCGTGTTGAACGACCGTGCCAGGCGCGTGATGGAGTCCATCAGGATAAACACGTGTTCGCCCGCCTCGACGAGACGCTTGGCCCGTTCGATCGCGAGCATGGCGATGCGGGTGTGGCTTTTTGCATCGGAGTCATTGGAACTGGCGAAGACCTCGGCCTTCGGGAAGGACCGTTGAAAATCGGTGACCTCCTCCGGGCGCTCGTCAATGAGGAGAACCATCAGGTGCATTTCATGCTCGTAGTTCTCAATTATGGCGTCGGCCATGTGATGCAAAAACGTGGTCTTGCCGGTTCTTGGCGGGGCCACGATCAGTCCGCGCTGGCCACGCCCGATCGGTGCCATCATATCGATGACGCGGGTGGTCATCTGGTTCGGGTTCGTCTCGAGGGTGAGTTTCTTGTTCGGGTTGATGGCAGTGAGTTCCTCGAAGTAGGGAAGGTTGTGATATTCCTCCGGCTCGCGGCCGTTGATGCTCTGCAATTCGATCAACTGCGGCCCTCGAACGCCTTCTTTTGACATACACTTTACCCACAATCCATCGCGCAAGCCGTGGATCCGGACCACTTCCGGCGTGATGAATACGTCCTTCGGCGATTGCTCAAAATTCCGCTTCCGTTCACGAAGAAATCCGAAGCCTTTCGGGGAAATTTCCACCAACCCCTCGGATTCCACTTCGGGTGCCGCAGCCAGGATTTCCGCCTCGCGCTGCCGTTCTTTTTCCTTTCTCTCGCGGTAACGTTCCTTGCGTGATTTTCGGGATTCATTCGGTGAATCGCCGCCTTCCTGCTGCTGGTTCTCGCCGGATTCTGACTTGTCCCGATTGCCTCCGCGGCGATTGCGGCCGCCACGTTTGCCCCGTCGGTTGTTGCCGCGACGGTTCTGATTCTGGTTTTGATTGTTGTTCCGCTTTTCCGATTGATTTTCCGATCTTGAATCGCCGGAATCTCCGGAGTCGCGATTTTCAGCTTTTCCTTCACTCTCAGCCGCATCCGCAGACTTTTCCGGTTTTTCCTCCGGCGCAGCTGCCGGTTCAGACGGCGTGTCTGACGGTGTCACCTCGGGAGGATCCGCGGGAGCCGGAGCCCTTGGCGCGTCGGATTCCGCAACCGGCGCCGGGGATTCCGGAGGCTTTTCCCCTGCGGGAGGTGGAGACGCCGGAGCTTCCTCGACAGGCGGGGAGGATTCGGCAGATTGGGTGTCATCTCGCGTTTCGCTGCTCATGGTAAAAAAGAGTTTGTTTTCAAAAATTCAGATCGCTCACTCAACGGTGGCGAGTTCCCCGACGACTTCATCAGTCAGGTCAAAGTTTCCAAATACCGCGATGGTTTCCTCGCAATCATCGAGGGCGTCGTAGAGTCGCAATACCTGGTTGGCTGACTTGGTGTCCGTGAGTTCGATTGGGCTCTGGGGAACAAAAATCAGTTGCTGGGACTTCACCGGAACCCCGGCTTCCCGCAATGAACCGGCCACCGCTGCGCATTGATCCGCTGCGGTGATGACGACGTGTTCATCGTCCTCGAGCGTCACGTCATCCGCCCCGGCTTCGAGAGCCGCTTCCAGCATCTCCTCTTCGGTCAAGGCTTCCCTATCGACCCGGATTTCACCGGCCCGGTCGAACAGATACGAGACTGTGCCGGCTTCGCCGAGGCTTCCGTTGTTGTTTTTGAAAAGGTTTCGAACCGTCGCGACAGAGCGGTTTTTGTTATCCGTCGCGACCTGCACAATCATCCCGACTCCGCCCGGTCCAAAGCCTTCGTAGGTGATTTCTTCAATCGCGCCGCCTTCGAGTTCCCCGGTTCCTTTCTTGATGGCCCGCTCGATGTTGTCCTTTGGCATGGACTGTGACTTGGCGGTGTCAATCGCCGTCCGCAAACGGGGATTCATGGACGGATCCCCTCCCCCATCCCGTGCGGCAATCGAGATCTCATGCGCGAAGCGGCTGAACATTTTGCCCTTCTTGGCGTCTTCCTTGGCCTTGATGTGCTTGACCTTGGACCACTTGTTGTGACCTGCCATGTTGCTGTGTAAATATCGTACGTCAGTCGAGTCGGCTGAATAGAGAGCCTGTTGATTCAATCGATCGAGCGATCAATTCAATCAAAAGATGAAAACTCCGTCAGAGGCGGGGGACTTTTTCCAATCAAAAAGCGGAAAGTGGGTGGTTGCCTGGTGAAAAGAACGCCTGGGTTCTGTCTCTTTCCAGTGTGGCGGGTTTCGTTACGAGCCGCCCAGCCCCTGAACGTAGTAACTGTGCCTGTAGCCTTAGCCGGATGCAAGCAATTATTTTCAGCGAAAAACGAGCTCTAGCTGGCTTGCCAACGATCTGAGGACCGCAGGAACCGGCTCCCGCAAGATGCCCCTGAAACGAACCCGCGGGGCGGCAAGCTGGCTTGTCCAGCGCTCTGAGGATTTTGCGAAGCAAAACAGGAAGATAGCCCTGATAAGAACAGGGTCTATTTGGCGAACGTATCCTGTTGGTTCTTTCTATGAATCCGCTCCTTTTTCCTGAACGATCAGGTAGGCGGTTGCGGGGAGTTCATCGAGGAGAAAATCGAGTTCCGCCTCTTCCACGCGACCGACTGAATCCATAAACCGGGCGAGCCGACCGGTGATTTTCATTCCCGCAGTGGTGACAACTACGGGATCCTGCGGCCCGAATGGAATTTCATTTCCGTCGTCCGGGACTTCTCCCGGAACCTGGTGGCAGCGCAGGATTGAATTTTCATTCTGATTCGATTCCATCACCAGGCACACTTCGAATCGAAACAGGTGACCGGCTTTACGCAGGGCCTCCGGGACCGTGTCCACCGCCAGTAGCTTTTTCAGCAAAAAGGCGGCCGCACTGGCCCTGACAGTGGCCTCAAGCGAATCTGATTCCCGGATTTTCCCGAGAAAAAACCGGTGTCCCTTTTCTTCTGTCCGGATGAACCCGGCAAAATTTCCCGTGGGCACTTTTCCGGTCACACCGAGGAGGATTTCGCATTCCGGCCCCAATTCCAGTTGCTGTCGCTGCTGGGTCAAATTCCGGCAAACTACTGCCAGATCTTCCGGTCGCCGGAATTCCTCGACCTCAACCAGCTCCTTTTTGGCTTTTGTCAGGACGTCCTTCAGGATGGAACGCATGGTGTTGAACGTACTCCCCAAATCGTTGATTTCGCGAATGGAATGAGATTCGATTTCGTGATCGTAATCCCCGGAAGCCACCACACGGGCAGCATCGCCGAGCTCTCTCAGCCGGGCGACGAGAAATCCGGACAGACTGATCGAAATCACAATTCCCGCGAGCACAAGGCCCCCGGTCAGTTTCAGGCATCGTATCTGCGTGGTTTGGGAATGCGTTTTCAGATCGGTCGCGTCTGTGACGACTTCGAGAAAGGCCACCGTCTTCCCCGACTTCGCGTGAATCGGTGTCAGGGCTTTGATCAGGGACATGTCTTCAGTCTGCTCCTGGACTGGGGAAACAGCGAAACCTCCCCATCGAGCCAGGTCGAGATCTGCCCGTTTCGGAATACCGGCTGGATCGAATTGCTCATCGCCGGACTCGCGAACCAGGCGAATGCCTACTTCGCTGTCATCCGATATGAGCAAGCGGGCGTATTTCAACTGTCCGTGTTGCAACACGGCTTCGACACGCTCGAACTGTGTCAGCGCCTCCACTCCTGCCTGCAATTCGGAATCGAGTTGGTCACCGTCCAGGAATTCGGCAATCGAGATTGCCAGCGCTTTGGACTCTTCCTGTAGCCCCCACAACAATTCCCGTCGCTCCGTCATGTATACCATGATGCTGATTGCGACTCCCAGGAGCAGGAAGATCGGCGTGATGAGAAGAAGTGTATGGGTTCGAATCTTCATTCAGATGGCTCCGACTCGAGAAGGTATTCCGTCAATAAGGAGGGGAACTCGTTGATGATCGTAAAAAGGTGCCCCTTGGAAATATTCAGGCAGACGGCTCCACTCTTTCCGGCGACAAGATCGACTCCGATCTCCTCCTCCATTACGAGGGGTTCAATCCCGATCACTTCCCGCGCCTTCTCCGGCGTATGGATTGGATGAATGGAACCCTCGACTACGACGATCAGCCGGTTCAGGTCGGCCCCTTTTTCCAGCACCGGGCTTTCGGAGTTATACTTGCGAACAAGAGCGACATTCGCAACCAGGAGGAGTTCCTCGTGGTCAATCCGGCTGAAGAACGGAATCTGTTTCAGGGCGAAATATTTCTCAATCAGAGTCATGCTCACCCTCCTTTCCGTTCTCCTCAAGGTTGTTACGCAATTCGATCGCGATTCCAATTGCCGGGCTTTCGTGTTCGGAAAGAGTCCCTTTCACATTGGTAATGACTGTTTCACCGGATGTCGATTCTGTAGTCCGCAAGAGGCTTACGAATTCCCTCTCGCTGCAAATCACATACTTCATGCCAGCATGGATTTCGAATTCTCCGGACTTTAGCCCGGTGATTTTCGGGGCGGATTGCGCTTTGTCATCCTGTTGCCAAAGAACCGGCTCTCCGGAATAGGTCTCCACTTTCACGGTCAATTGATCAAGGTCGATCAGGAACAGGACTTTCAGGGCATCCGGGAGACAGGTTTTGACCCATTTTTGCAGCTCCTCCCATTCGCTGCCGTCTTCGCTCCTTCGGATAATTTGATGGAAAACTGACGTAACACAGGCCCGGAATGCGAGATTCTCATCCCGGGATCGCCCCGCATCATCGGCGATCCAACCAACCACTCTTTGGCGGGAGTTGGTCCAACCGGAGCCACACAGGTAGGGAGGTTGGCTGGCAATCACTTCGATCCAGGTTCGCAACCCGGCAACTTCTGCATTCCTCACGGTCAAAAAACGAATCAGTTCGAAACTGCGCCGATCCGTTTCCCATTCGCGGTTGGTCGCTTCCAACACCTCGACAGAATCGCGAAGCGTGTCTCCCATCTGATTGAATGTCCGGGACACCTCGTTGAGCTCTTTCAACCGGGTTTCCTCGATCTCCACTCCGTAGTCGCCGGAAGCAATCTTGAGCGAAGCATCTTTCAACCGTTCGATCGGACCAGTCAGGGTTCTCGAAGCAAAAACAGAAACCACCAGTGCAAGAACGAGAGCTCCCAGGCAGGTGACGACGACACGGGCGAGCGCACTTTTGTTTTTCTGTTCGATCTTTTCCACGGACACGTCGGCTCCCGCCATGGCGATGATTTCCCCGTCCTCCTCCCGCAAGATCGGGGCATATCCGGATTTGATGAGTCCCCAATGCTGCCACCGTTCGATCCCGGTTAAGTGTATGCCTCCCTTGAAAAAAACATCCCGAATGGATTCACTCGCGATCTCTCCTCTCGACTGGCCAATCGGAGAATGATAGCTTCCGGTTTCCGCATCGAGCACGTAGATAATCTTCTTTACTGCTGTGTTGTCGACGCGTTCCCGGCGCGATCCGATATACCGAACTTCGCCGGAATCGGAAAGGGTTTGTGTATAAAGAAACGTCAAATCACATCTGGACTTGATCATTCGCATTGGGGCTACGTACTGGAGAAACAAGGCCGCTCTTTCATTCCGAAATCCCGGCACGAGGTCGTCATGGGTGCACTCAAGGGTCTTCGGATTGATTCGGACAAGCGAATCGGACGTCGTCCCGAGAATTCCTCCGGTCTCCGGATCCGACGATAACGAAGTAAGTGAGTAGGAATCTGCCGTTCGGCTCTCCAGGATATTTCCGGACTCCGGATCGATTTTAGCCAGGATTCTTTGTCCCGGATCAAATGCAATCAGGCACTTCGAATCGGGTGAATACGTTATTTCGTGGACATCCAAATCCGATCCGGCACCATCCAGCAGGACGGCATCTCCGGTATCCAATTCCACCCGGAAAATGCCATTCTGACCTCCGGCATAAACCACCTGGGACAGCCCATCGAACGCGATGGCCCGGCTTCCTTCCGGTAGGCGGAACAGTTCCTTCATGCCGGTTTCAAAATCAATTTCGAGCAGGCGAACCGAACCATCCGAATCGACAACCGCCCCGTGCATCGAACGTTTGCCGGGGAAAATCGCGAGACTGACGGGACTTTCGCTGGCTTGCCGGAGATCACGGGCACCGCCCGTTTCCCGATCAATCTCGACAAAATTGATCTCACCAAAACTGGTATCCACACCGATAATCTGACTGCTGTCCGGCCGCACAGCCAAAGCCCGGATATTCCGGGGAGCAAGAATTCGTTCGTGATCTCTCGCATCGATAAAAGTTGCAGTTACGGTGCTCACGGCTTTCAGTTTGCGGTCAAATCCACCCAGAATCACCTGCTGCAAGCTCCGGTATACCATCCCGGTGATCAGGGCGGTCGATAGCAGGATCGAAAGAATCAGCGCCAACTGAATCAACGAACGCAATCGAAACTCGAAGCCTTTCTTCATTTCCCTTTACCTCCTTCCCGCCTGAACTGAAACAAATGGCGGGCCGTTGCCGGGAACACCTCTACGTTTTTGTAGACCGCTGAACGGGGGATTTGCAGAACGTGAGCCCAACCTGAGACTGCTCCGGCTTTCCGCATAGAGCGGAACAGGCAATCTTCGCCAAAGATTTCCCCCGGGCCAACCAACTGGTCTTCCGCTCCCTCGATTTCCACTTTTCCATCAATTACATAATACAGATGGTCTGCAGAGTCTCCTTTTCGGTAGATTGTTTCCTCACCGAGATACCGCATTTCTGTGGCAGCACGGGCAACGAGGTCCAATGCCAATATGCCAAAATTTCCGAACAAATCGGTATGCATCAGGTGAAACAACCGATCCACCCAATTCAATCCATTCGATTCAACCCCGATCAGAGACAAAACAACGGAACGGAATTCCGGCGAATCCAACTGGCCAATTCGTTCCCGGAATTTGGGAATGCAGGACTCGCCTTCCAAATCCCAGAGAGCTGCCGCACCGACGGCGCTTCCGACCGGGAAATGGCTGTAGAATGCTTCGAGGACAATCTCGCGGCCACTCAATTCCTCGGGTTCATAGCGCTCCACGTAATACTCGACGGTTTCCTCCAGAGGCCTGTCATCGATCAGCGGAAGTAATGATTGAAACAATTCAATGCTGATCTGCTGCTCAATCGTTTCGATTGCATTCCCGCGTTCCTTGAGATTGCTGGATCGCAGGGAGGCGCTGATCAATTCGAAATCCGGCAAACGTCCGGCAATACTCAACAGTTCCAGGACGAAATCAACCACACGGCCGCGAGCATCCAGGTAAAGCCGACGGAGAACCTCCACTCCGCGCTTTTCGGCGCCTACGTCCGAAATTGTATAGTGCCGATAAAGAGAGCGATAGGCCAATTCCAGTTCCGGGAAAATCAATTCCAGGTATAAATCTTCAAATTGTGCAAACGACAGATTGCCGAGGGCCCGGGCGGCCACTGCCCGGCCACTGAATGGAAAACTTCGATCCCGCAACACCGATACCGCCATCGGTATGCCCTCCAGGCCCACCGCTTCCAATACCGACTCCGCACGCCGGCGCTCCATGGCAGTATACGAACCCGCATGCCTCAACAGCGGTCCGATCGATCTCGCGTCCTCGATCCGCGTCAGGGCATCCATCGCTTTCTGACGCCATTTCGAATCCGCGTGCGATTGAATCGTATCCAGAATGCCCGATGCCAGCCTTACGGATTCAGGAGTCACCAACCGGTTGGCAGCCACCAGCGCCTGCTGAGCGATATCCGGATTGCGATGATCCAGGTAGGGGGCCACGTAGTGCGCGTACCGCTCGTCCCCCGTGCGACCAATCGCCTGGATCGCCGCCGAGATTCCGTAGTCGTCTTGAGCGAACAACTCTTCGAACATTTTCAGTCCCCGAACCCGGTCGTCCAACCTCCAACTCCGAAGCAACTGCAATGCCACGGTTGCTCTTTCATTCGGACCGGGTTTCTTTACCAGCCTCGACAAATATTTACTTTGGGGCAAACCGCTTACACTGATTTCCTGCAGTAAGTGGGTATCCAATCCCCGCTGATCTTCGTCCAGCCATTCCAGGATTCTGCGAAACAAATCCGCATCCTCCTGGTGGAGCAATTCCACGAACAGTGGCTCCGCCTCCTCTCGTTCAGCCGGCTTCACGTGGGAAATGAAATCCAGCAAAGCGTCCGCAGCCGCCGCCTGATCATTTTCCCACAAAATCCGGATTGCTGCCGGGGCTACCTTCGGATCACGCGTCCCAGCCTTCTCTTTCAACAATTCAATGTCAGAACTACCCAGTCCGGTGACCAGCTCTTTGGTGCCCTGGGAAAAGTCCAGCCACGACTTTTTCAGATTCGTAACCATCGCCCCTACGTAGTTGTGTCGCAGTACCAGAACCAGCATGAGGTAGATGATCGATCCTCCGAGCCCAATCAGGGTAATCGTTTCCCGATCCACCAGAGTAAGCGTCTCCCCATCCAGCATCCCGGTGAAAGAGAGCAGAAACAAGCCTGCTGTTGCTGTCGCAAGAGGTTCAGCCATCCCCTCGATAAACGTTCGGGTTTGGGCCTTTGTCTCAGTAGGCAGACCGTTTAGCAGTAAATTCGTGTTGTCGTAGTCAATCGAATACATCAGTCCCTGGTAAGCGAAAAAACCGAACAGCCCGGCGGCGAATCCGTAGTTTAGGTACAGCCACCCAAAAACCAGTGTGTAAACGACCGGAAGGATCAATGCGACATTTCGAACTCCGAATCGAAGTACCAGGCGGTTGAAAACGAGAGTGCTGACCACCAGGTTGAACAGGTTCACTCCAATGTACAGTTTCCCGAAAAATGCGGTCAAATCTTCGGCCTCTTCATACTTCCTCGAGAAAATGTCCTGGTATTGAAACTCGTTCAGAGTCGTTAAAACCTGTGCCAGGAACAGCACCCCCAGCAAAACCAGGACATAGCTGGAACCCCGAATGGATTTCACCAGCCGGACCGTCTGCTGAACGAGGCCCGGCGGATTGTCCTCTTCCAGGTGATCAACTGGAATGACCTTGCGGGTCCGGCGGATCCAGATATACACCGGCACGGCCAGCCCCGCCATGCCTGCCCAGAGCAGGTAAAAAGCCGGGACCGGAATGGTCTCCGAAAAAATCTGAATCAACACACCCCCGAAGATCGCTCCGATGGCACTCCCTCCGGTGAAAAACGCAAATAGTCGCTTCCCGTCGAGGATCGTAAAATAATCGTAGGCAAAACTCCATGAAAGGGAATACATCGTGATTAAGGCGACTTGAGTATAGATTTTTGCCGCGTAGTAAATCAGAGTTTTCCACTCCGAAGCATCAAGAATCAGTAAACTCCACCAAATCGCCACACCTCCTCCGATCAGCCCCAGTATCGAGAGAAAAAACACACGCCCCAGGCCGAACCGGGTCGTCAAAAACGAATTCAGGGGGATGTACAGCAACATGATGAGCGGCACCAGCACGTACACTTTGGGAAGTTGATCCGCTCCGACCTCCGACAGGAACAAACCATCCGAGGTTGCAATACCGATCGCAGTCCCCGCCTGGAGAAGCAGAAACAGGGCCGCGAACTGCAGAACCTTGATCCCTTCCCCCGGCTGGACTTTGAAAACGGCTTTCAGCGCATCCTTCATTGTCAGTTTCCCCCGATGGATAGTGCGCGGGATCAGCGATACGAGTCAACAGGGTATGTGTGGCAAACCGCCCCTGTTGATTCGAAAAATCGATTTTCTTGAATCTTCAATCTTCCAACCTGACAATCCGGGAATGACCCGCCTGGAATCATTCCTCGCTCTCAGCCTTCTTCCGGGCCTTGGACCCGTGAGGGTCAGAAAACTCCTCAAAGTCTTCAATGGCGATCCGGAAAAAATTCTCATGGCTTCGGAATCCCAGCTGACGCGGGCCGACGGCATCGGGGCGGAAATGGCAAAAATCATCCGGGACTGGGAGAACCGGATCGACCTCGCGGAGGAACAGCGGAGAATCCGGGATTACGAAATCGAATTGCTAGCCTTCGAGTCTGACGACTATCCCGAAGCTCTCCGACGTATCTATGACCCGCCCTTTCTCCTGTTTGCCAAGGGTAAACTAACTCCCCGCGATCGGAACGCCCTCGCCGTCGTCGGCCCGCGCCGCACGACTCACTATGGAACGGAAACCGCGAGGAAACTCAGCTTTCAACTTGCCAGTGCCGGAATGACAATCGTCAGCGGGCTTGCCCGCGGCATTGATACAGCGGCTCACGAAGCGGCCCTGGCGGCCGGAGGACGAACCATCGCCGTCCTCGGCTCCGGGGTCGGAAATATCTATCCAGCCGAAAACGAAGCCCTTGCGGAAAAAATTGTCTCCCAGGGTGCCGTCCTGTCGGAAAACCCGGTCCTGTTTGTGCCGGACAAAACGTCGTTCCCGCTTCGGAACCGCATCGTTTCCGGCATGAGCAAGGGCGTCCTCGTCGTCGAAGCGCCGGCCCGCAGCGGGGCCCTCATCACTGCCAACCAGGCTATGGAGCAGGGCCGAACCGTTTTCGCCGTCCCCGGCCAGATCGATCGCCCGAACTCGGAGGGTTGCCACCGTCTGATCCAGGCCGGTGCGAATCTCGTTCACTGCGCGAACGATATTCTCGACGAATTGTCCCTGCTACCCGGGCTCGATTCCGCCGGCGAAGATGATGAAATGAAATCCCGGCTCGACGATCTCACGGACGAACAGGCCACGGTTCTGGAGGCCATGTCCGAAGGAGGGCAACTCCTCGTAGACGATATCGTTTCCCGCGCCAATCTCCCGCTTTCGAGTGTGAACGTAGCCCTCCTTCAACTCGAAATAAAACGCCTCATCAAGCAACTCCCCGGCAAGTTTTTCTCCAAAATCTGAACCGCCATTCCCATGCAACTTCCCCGAACCTGTGCCCAGCTGGATGATCTGCTTTCTACTCCGACGGAGGGCGTCATTGAGGCTCTCCGGCAGTGCCCCGGAGAAATCGCTGTCCTTGGTGCTGCCGGAAAAATGGGATTCCACGTCAGCCGAATGCTGCAAAAAGCAGTCCGTGCCCTCGACCGGTCGGATAAAATTCGGACCGTCTCCCGGTTTTCCTCGCCCGCTTCGCGAGACAAGTTCGAGCAGGCCGGATTCGAAGTCGTGGCCGCGGATTTGAGTGATCCCGACCAGGTTTCCAACCTCGCGCCGGCCGAAAACGTGTTCTTTCTCGCTGGCATGAAATTCGGCACTGCAAACGACCCGGACTTGCTTCATCAAATGAACGTCGTGATGCCGGGCCTCGTCGCCGATCACTTTTCGGAAAGCCGAATCGTGGCGCTTTCAACCGGCTGCGTTTACGCGTTTTGCAAACCGGAATCCGGGGGCAGTACTGAGGATTGCCCGACCGCCCCGCCCGGAGAGTACGCCGTCTCCTGTCTCGGTCGCGAAGAAGCGTTTCGAAAATCCGGAGCCAAAACCGCCCTGATCCGCCTGAATTATTCCATCGATCTGCGCTACGGGGTTCTTGTCGATATCGCTCAAAAAGTCCGCACAGGCCAGCCAGTCCCGGTCGAAACCGGCTACGTGAACGTCATCTGGCAGGGCGATGCGGTTGCCCATACCATCCAGTCGCTGTCTTTCGCAGAGAGCCCGCCGTTTCTTCTCAATGTCACCGGCCCCGGCGTTCTCCGGGTTCGCGATTTGGCCACGGCTTTCGGCGAGAAATTCGGTCGTGAACCGGTCTTTGAAGGCGAAGAAGCGCCTACCGCCTGGCTCAGCAACGCAGCCAAGTCCCATAACCTGTTCGGTGAGCCCCCCGTTTCCCTGGAAACGATGATTGATTTGATCGCCCGGTGGCTCGAATCAGGCGGCGAACTCCTCGATAAACCCACTCATTTTGAAAATCGCGAAGGAAAATATTGAACTCTCCTACCTCTCTTCGGTAGAGTCCATCTTTCCCCGTCGATTTTGGACCCCGTACGCATGACCGAACAACAGTCCAACCGCCTGAAAATGCGGGCCGTCGAGCGATTTCCCATGGCCATGGGCGGAATTCATGGCATTGCCCACTGGGGTCGCGTCAGGGAAAACGGCCTGTTGCTTGCCAAACTGATCCCGGGTGCGGATCGCACTGTCGTCGAGGCCTTCGCCTGGCTGCACGACTGCTGCCGGGAAAATGACGGCCACGATCCGGACCACGGCAAGCGCGCAGCTGAGTTTGCCCGCCAACTTGCCGAAGAACCGACAGTTCTCAGTTTTCTCCAGACCGAACAACTCGAAGACCTTTGCTCCGCCTGCGAATTTCATACCGCCGGTCAAACCACCGATCACCCGACCATCGGAGCCTGCTGGGACGCAGACCGGCTCGACCTGTTCCGTGTCGGGATTCGCCCGAAGTCGGAATTGCTCAATACGGAAATCGCAAGGCATCCACCTGTGATTCACTGGGCGGTGGAACGAAGCCGCGGACTGGAAATGCCTGTCCCGGAGGGCATCCGAACCAACCCTGTTGTTTCGTCGAACAAACCCTGTTGATTCGAAAATCGCGCTATTGAACCGGGATTGCCCGCCCGTCATACTCCCGGCGTGAAAACTCCTTCTTTGCTCGCATTTCTCGCCCTGGCCTTCCCTGCATATTCACAGGACAAAAGGGAAAACTGGACCCCGCTTTTTAACGGCAAAAATCTCGATGGCTGGGTGCCGGTCAACATCGCTCCTTCCACGTTTCGCATGGGCGACGATGGCGTTTTGTACTGCACCGGAAAACCGATCGGCGAACTCCGAACGGAACGGATGTACCAGAATTTCATCCTCGAAATTGAATGGCGACACATGAAACCGCGTGGCAACGCCGGCATTTTCATCTGGGCGGATGACCTGACTGCGCGCGGCCAGCCGTTCCACCGCGGAATCGAAATCCAGGTTCTCGAAAATGAATACGGGAACACCAAGGGCTACACGACTCACGGCGATATCTTCCCCATCCACGGAGCAAAGATGAAACCGGTCAATGGCCGCGGTGGGAGC
>JABDJT010000322.1 GCA_013003335.1 Verrucomicrobiales bacterium
CCACGACCTCGAGGCATTCAAAGCGTGGAAGTTCGAAATCAATCCTCCAGTACTGCTGCACGGCCCGATGCTGGGAAACGTGACGGATTCCAGCGCGAGTTTCTGGGTCCGGACGGATGGGCTCGCGGAAATTACGATCCGGCTGGACTCGGGAAAGGCGGCCACGGGGCGGACGACCGCCGAGAAAAATTTCACGACTGTGGTGACGATTGACAATCTCGAACCGTCCACGGTTTACGAATACGAAGTGCTGGCGAACGGGAAACTGCAGAAAATCGAGGGCGCAAGCCTCGAGACCTTTCCGGGAGCCGGAGGCACCGGAAAGTTTGCGGTCGGCTTCGGCGGCGGAGCAGGCTACATCCCGGAGTGGGAGCGCATGTGGGACACGATCGGCAAATTCAATCCCGTGGCTATGTTGATGCTGGGTGACAACGTCTACATCGATCAACCCGAGCACCCTATGACCAATTATTATTGCTACATGCGTCGGCAATCCCGGCCGGAATGGCGGCGGTTGGTCGCCGGCACTGCAATGTATTCCATTTGGGACGACCACGATTTTGGAACGAACGACTGTGTGCCCGGTCCGGAAGTCGAAAACCCGAAATGGAAGCGGCAGGTGTGGAACATTTTCCGCGAGAACTGGGTAAATCCCGCATACGGCGGCGGAGAAAAACAGCCCGGTTGCTGGTATGATTTCGCGATCGGTGACGTCCATTTCATCTTTCTCGACGGCCGGTATTACCGCGATCTGAAAGGCGGCACAATGCTCGGGCCTGTTCAGAAAAAATGGCTGCTCGAAACTCTGAAAAAATCAGAGGGAACCTTCAAAGTAATCGCATCGCCAGTCCCGTTCACGGAGGGAATCAAAAAGGGCAGCCGAGATCCCTGGGACGGCTACCCGGAAGAACGGGAAGAGATCTTTTCGTTCATCGAATCGGAAAAAATCGAAGGTGTATTCCTCGTCGCTGCGGACCGGCACCGAACCGATTTGCGGGTTACGAAACGACCGAACGGCTACGATTTGTACGAATTTGAAAGCTCCCGTTTGACGAACCGACACACACACTCCGTCGTGCAAACAGAAGGCTTGCTCTGGGGATACAAAGACCAGTGCTCGTTCGGTCTGATGCGCTTTGACACCACGGCGAAAGATCCCCAGGTGAAATTCGAAGGGATCAACATCGACGGGGAAATCGTCGGTGAATTCGTGCTCAAGCGGAGCATGCTGAACTTTCCCTGACCGGTCAGATGACGCGGTCATTTCCGCCGTCGACCGGAATTTGTGCCCCGGTCGTTTTTCCGAACAGCGGACTCGCCATTGCGGCAACCATGTTGCCGACATCTTTCGATTTGATCTCGGTCTTCATGAGGTTGCGGGTCTTGTATTCCTCAACCGTCATGTTGTAACGCTCGGCGGAGCGCTTGAGGTTTTCGGGCGTCCAGAGTTTCGTGTCGAACACGGCATCAGGGTGAATGATGTTACAGCGGACACCTTCGGGTGCGAGTTCGAGTGCGGCGACGCGGCAGAGTTGGGTGAGGCCGGCCTTGGCGCAGGAATAGCTCGCGGCTCCGGCTCCGGGTGCATTGACGTTTCGCGATCCCACCAAAACGACGGCTGGATCACCGACTCCGTTTTTCAGAAAGGGGATGGTGTATTTCAACAGCTTTTGGTGGCTGGTCAAATTCACGGCCATCGAAAGATCCCAGTTTTTCTGTTCCAGAAAATCGAGATAGGCGCCCGCGGTGAAAATCCCCGCGTTGGAAACGACAATGTCGACGCCGCCAAATTCGCGGACGACGCGTTCGACCGCACTGATCACTTTCTTGTCTTCGGTCAAATTCGCAATGATTCCAATGCCTCCGATTTTGTCCATCTGCTGGGCGATGTCGGGGCTCAAATCGATGCCGATCACCTTCGCTCCCTGCTCGGCGAGACTCTCGGCGCAGGCGAACCCAATGCCGGCAGCTGAACCGGTCACGATCGCAACTTTGCCCTGGTGGACGGGAGCACTTCCGCCTTTTTTCAGCTTGGCCTGTTCGAGTTCCCAATATTCGATTTCGAATAATTTCGAGGCAGGAAGAGCTTTCCAGCCGCCTTCGAAAGCAGCCTCGGTCTTCTGAATCGTCCGCCAGGTATGGGTGACAACGTCCCGAATTACGCCGGCTTCCTTTTCCGTCGCACCGAAGCTGATCACGCCCTGACCCGGCCAGACCGCCCAGCGCGGGTCAGCCGGAAGGATCGTTTCGCCGCTGTTGTATTTCTCAAAATACTGCGCGTAATCGACCGCAAACTTGCCGATCGATTTTTCGATGTCTTTCCCGATCACGACGGGAACCCGCTTCGTGCGAATTGTGTGATCCGGGGTCAATGGGCCGCGAGTCGCAAGTTTGGAGACGTCGTCGCGATTGGAAAAACCAACGGCTTCAGGCGAATGATCGAGGCTGGCGATCACGGGTGCGCCGCGGAGTTCACTGACGGTTTTCCGAATCTGGGATAGACCGGGGAGATCTTCATCCGTCACTTTCGCCTTCGGCAATTTGAAGCCTTTGCCGCACTTTTTCGAGAGGTGCAGTTCGGCACGCGTGACATGCTGGATCATCAACTCATACGACGTTTTCGGATCGTCGTGAAACGTGAAAATCCCGTGATTCATCAGGATCAAACCATCAAGCGCGTAGGGGTCGTCGACTTTTTTCAACGCCTTCGCGACCGCACGGGCAAGAACGAAACCGGGCATCACGTAAGGTATCACCAGCATTTTGTCGCCGTATACTTCCTCGATCGTCGCCTTTCCATTCTTGTGATTCGTCAGGGCCACAACAGCGTTGGCGTGCGTGTGATCGACAAATTTCTGCGGGATCAGTGCGTGCAGAATCGCCTCGATGGACGGATTCGGCGCAGCGGGGTCGAGCATAGCAGCACGCTGCTGTTTCACCATTTCCGCATCGGAGAGTTCCGCCAGGTCGCCCATTTTCAGAAGTGCATCCATCCTGACAGGAGCGAAGCCCTCTTTCTCGATCGTGGCCAAATCCCAGCCGCTGCCTTTCACGTAGATCACATCGACCGGGTCACCGAAAAAATCTTTCTCCTTCGTTTTGACGGAGGTGTTACCGCCGCCATGTAGGACGAGTTCGGGGTTTGCGCCGAGAAGGCGCGAGGTATAAACGCGTTTCCCCAAATCGCCTTTAAATTTGCGGGCTTCTTTGTCGGACCAGAGTGATTTCATGTGCTGGTCGAAATGGAAACGCGGAGCGCAAAATTTCAAGCATCAACCGTTTGAGATGAACCCATAAACGATCCAACAGGGCCTGTTTGACGAAAAGACCCTGTTCATTCGTTTTTCTCGTCGACCGGAATTTCGCCGGTAAACTGCCCGGGATTCGTCTTCCTCAATTCGTCGAGGGCCTGCCTCGGAGAAACCGGTAGAGGCTCCTTTTCATTGAGGCCGGGAGCACGGGACGTTTCGAGGGCGCAGTGGTGAACATACAGTTGCTCGGGTGTCGGAGGGGTTTCGTACTTTCGAAACGATGACCAAGTCATGATTCCCCCGTAAAGCCCGTATGCCGTTTGGAAGGGTTCTGTTTCGTCGAATCGATAGGTGAACCGGAACATGAACAGCTGGCGCTTTTCTTCCGCAGGCGG
>JABDJT010000323.1 GCA_013003335.1 Verrucomicrobiales bacterium
GAGGAAACGCGGGCAGCTCTTCGGCAGCGCCTTTTTGACGAATTGAAACAAACAGGTGATCCCCGCGTGATCGGCGGAAAGGTCGAGTGGGATTACTATCCCTACTACGGAAAAATTTCGAATCCCGCTCGATACATTCGAGCTTTTTCAGCAAATCCGGCTTTTCACCGTGATGGGAAAGCGTGTGCCAACCGCCGGTGGCTCCGGGAACGTTGATGGCTCCGTAAATCCAGTACCCCAAAAATGAAACTCCCCGCAAAGATCACCCTCCTCCTTTTCTCCACCGCGCTGGTCAGCGCGGGCGCTGACGAAAAGCCTCCCTTCACGGATTACTGCGAGCGACTCGAGCAGGAAATCCAGGGACGAAAGCATGGCTTTCTCGCGGGCAACGTGACCTACTACGTCGGCGGATTTCATGCGAGCTGGAAACTGATCGAGGACGAGACCGTCGGGCTGACGCATCCGTTTCACCATGACCTGCGGAGCCGGGGGGTGGGGCTGCTCGAGAGTGAGTTGACCGGCACGGAACACACGGGGACGGGGAACGATTTCAGCGGCTGGGAATTTTACAAAGACACCCGGGTTCTTTACGGGACGGTGATCGTCGATGGCGAGCTGTTTGAAAATCCGAAGCCGAAAAGCATGCGCTGGCGGCCGGATAAAATGATCTGCGAATACGAAGTCGGCGGCGTGATGATTCGGGAGGAAAAATTCATCGCGGAAAATGACGCGGCGGGCTCAATCATCACAGCGTCGAAACCGGTCACGCTAGAATTTTCCGGGCACAGCTTTTTTCACCGGAACAGCGTGACTTCGACGGCGAAAATCCAGCACGAAGTGGAAGTGAACGCCATTCGCATCACCGAAGGAGGCACGGTGAAGTCGCGGCCCGATCCGGATCGGGGCGAGCGGGTGGGCCCTTGTGTTTACGAAGGAATGTCGACCGTGCTGAGCGCATCGCGGGATTTTTCAAAAACGCTGTCGCTGCGGAAAGACGAGAAAAATGTGCAGCACTACACCTTCCAGGTTCCCTGCGACACCGAGGGGACGATTGTTTCCTGGTCGATGCATGACGAGGCCTACGAAGCGATTCGATCGGCGCTTGGGATCATCGAAAATGCGGAGGCGTGGAAGGCGGAAAAGACGGCGGAGATGAACCGGCTGCTGAATGAGGAGATTCCCTGGTTCCGCTGTCCGGACGAGAAGTTTGTCGATATCTACTACTACCTCTGGGCGATTTACCTGATGTATTCCATCGATGTCGGCAAGGGCTGGGAAATGGAAAATCATACCCAGACGGCGGTGAATAATTTTCTCGGGATTCACCGGTATGACGCCGCGTTTCAGATCAAGGTCGGGGCGTGGACGGCGGACAAGAAAAAATTCGCCTACGGCAATGTGCTAACCTGGAAACATCTCACGAAAAATAACCGGTTGCGCGAACAGCCGAACGGCCTGCGGATGCTGTCGGACAACAAGGGGATCGCCTGGCACAGTGGCGCCTACGGAAACGAAACGGGCGAGCATGTCCTCGGGGCCTGGCAGATCTACGAGCACACCGGCGACGTCGAATTTCTCCGGGCCTGCTACGAAGATCATTTCGCGAAACTGTTCTGGGATTTCGTGCCGAGCTTCGCGATGAATGAGTTCGAGGTCGCGGAAACGCTCGCAAAAATGGCGGAGCTGATCGGCAAAGAATCCGACGCGGCCCACTGGCGGGAAAAAGTCCGGCAGGACCCGGAGTTCATCCGGCTGATGTTCGATCAGCGCTGGGAAAAAAACGGGCTGACGAACTATTTCAACGGCCCCGAAAACGGCATGGTGATGACGACCGGGTTCTGGGCGATGCGGTCCAAACATTTCCCCAACGAATGGGCCAGGCCGATTGTCGAGGCCTGGGCGCTGGATCGGGAAAACGGGTTTTACGGCGAATTTTTCCCACTGGCGATGTCGAAGCAGGCCATGAAACAATTCGCGACCGACGTCGATCATTCCTTCGGCTACACGCCCGACACCGCCTATTTCCTGCTCGACGGGATTTTCCGCCAGCGTCTCAAGGAGACCGCCTCGGAGCTGACGCTGAATCATCTCGCGAACTACAATTTTCACGACGACTGGCAAATCCCCGTCGCGCCCGAGGCCTACGAACGCGACCTGACCCTGTTCGGCGATCAGTATTCCAATTTCAACGCCGGCAAAATCCTGCTCTATCTCGAAGGCCTCGCCGGCCTGAGCTATTCCGTCCCCGATCAAAAACTAACCGTCGATCCGGCCCTGCCCAAAGCCTGGGACTGGATCGAAATCCGCCTGCCGATCGAGGGGCAGTGGACGAAGATTCGGGTTGGCCGGGATGAGGTGGAGGTGAGTGGGAGTCCGTTTTCGGGGGGAGGGATAAAGTGATTGCAATTTCGCCTGATCCTACCATTCCCTTTCTATGACTCTGCCAATTTCATTTTCAGCGGTGGCCGGATCATTTTCGTTGGTATTTACCATCTCCAGCTATGCCACCGAACCCACCCAAACTTTCCCGCCCCTCAAAAAGGGCACGCAACTCTTCACGGACCGCGATTACACCCTGATTGAAGCGCCGGAGAACCTGCTGGGGAAACGGTTTCTGCACACGAGTATCGAGGGCTACACGATCGAATGCACCACGCCGGGTGATTTGGTTGTGATGACGCTCAGCCGGAAGAGTCCGCACAACCAGTCGGCGTTCCTGTTGAAAAAAGGATTCGCGAAGGTGGATACGCCGGAATTCCAGATGTCGCAGGGGGATGTCCACCGGGCGTTTGCCTATCGGAAGCGGATGGAGAGCGGTGAGAAGCTGGCGATTCGCAAAACGGCTGTGGCGGTTTTGGGCGACGGCATTGCGATGAAACTATTGACGGTCGGGTCGCCGGACCGGGCGAAAATTCCGGAGACGCCGGAGGAAGCGGCTGCGCGGATTGCGAAGATGGAAAAGGTGGCAGATCACGCGCTGGTGCCGCCGGTGATCAATACCTCGCCGCTGCCGGAGTACGGCTATGACCGGCTCGATTACGGCATGACGATCGGGATTGAGCGCACGCCGGGCGGGCGGCTCTGGGCGTGCTGGGTGGCGGGCGGCGACAGTCCGGAAGCGTTTTTCGTGCTGGCCAGCAGCGACGACGAAGGCGAAACCTGGTCCGATCCCCGCGTGGTGCTGGATTCCCACGAGAAGGGACTCGGCGCGGAGCGAAGCATTCTCGTCGGCAATCTCTGGACCGATCCGAAGGGACGGCTCTGGCTGATTTTCGATCAGTCGATGGACATGTTCGACGGCCGGGCCGGCGTGTGGGTGACGGTCTGCGACGATCCCGATGCCGACGAGCCGACCTGGTCGAAGCCGAAGCGCATCTGGCACGGGGTGACGCTCAACAAGCCAACGGTGCTTTCCACCGGCGAATGGATGCTGCCGATCTCGCTGGATCAGCGCCCGGGCTTCCGCGAGTTCAAGGGCTGCTTTGCGAAGCTCGATCCTCTGCGCGGGGCGAACGTGTTTGTCTCCACCGACGAAGGCGAAACGTGGGAGCGACGCGGGGTGCGGACGTTTCCTGATCCCGACTGGCACGAGCACTTGATCGTCGAGAAGAAAGACCGCTCGCTCTGGATGCTGGCCCGGACGCGGCGCGGGATCATGGAAAGCACCTCGACCGACCGCGGGAAAACGTGGAGCGAACCGGTCGAATCCGCCATCAAGCATCCTGTCGCCCGGGTTTTCATCCGCCGGCTCCAGTCGGGCAAACTCCTGCTGGTGAAGCACGGCGACCAGATCGAAGCCCACGAAGGCCGCGTCCAGCTGAGCGCCTGGCTTTCCGACGATGACGGCGCGAGCTGGCAGGGCGGGCTGGTGCTCGACGAGCGAAAAGGCATTTCCTACCCCGACGGATTCCAGGCCCCCGACGGTACGATTTTCATTTCCTACGACCGCAATCGCAGCATCGACGGCGAGATTTTGATGGCCCGCTTCACCGAGGCGGACGTGATGGCGAAGGAATTCCGCGGCCCGAAATCCCGCGCGAAAATGCTGATCAGTCGACCGCTTGGTAAAAAATAGATCGCGGAAACA
>JABDJT010000341.1 GCA_013003335.1 Verrucomicrobiales bacterium
CCTTGTAGGTGTCGCCCAGCGAATTGGCGCTCATCGTGTAAACCGTCACCGGTTCTCCATCCAACGTGCCGTCCGTCTTTCCTTTCACCTTGTATCCCTCCACGAAACTGGTCGAGGCAATGTCGCCGATGGCGGCGTCGCCGGTCAGGCGCTGGCGTTTTGAGACCGACACCGGCCGTGTCAGGCCGGGTTTCCAGAACCACATTTTTCCGTCCGCTTCGGCGATGTATTTCCGGCCCTTCGCATCAGCCGGTTCCTCGATTTCCGCGAAAACTTTTCCGCCCTGTGAGATCGCCTCGAACTTGGCGGATTTCTCGCCGCCGTCGCCGCCGGTGCTGTTGACGCGGACGGTCCACTTCACACCTTTTTTGCCCTGCAAAACTCCCCTCGCCTGCTCGGCAGCCAGCAGCGCGGAATCCTGAGCGGGCAAAACCGGAGCCGCCAGGATCGCGGCAGCGGACAGGAGAAAAACGGAACGGAAACGGATCATGACGGAATCATAAACGAAACTGGCCTCACGGCAAATCGACGGTGAGAACCGAAGTGAACAGCCAGTGACAGAAAAACGGGATCGCCAGTGCCACGAGGATGGAAATCACGCGGTCCCGCAGCTGTCGGGCGGGATTCAGCAGGCGAAAGGCAAACATCAGGAACACCGCCGCGACGATCTTGAATCCGAACGGCGAGGTCTGCAGCGCGGCAACCATCGTGACGGCGAGGAAAAGGAGGCCGGTTCCCCGAATCAACCCGGTTGGATCGGCGAACCAACCCGGTTGCTTCGTTTCGCCGTTTCGATCCGACCGGGTCCGTGTGGCGAACCAACCCTGTTGGATCGAAATCCCGATTCCCACCAGCCCCGCAACTCCGGCAATGATTGCGAAGATACCGGGTAAATTCGGCAGGTCCGGCATTTCGAGTTTTTCGAGTCCGGCCATGGCTGTTTCGCGACGGGCGATTTCCTTCGCGAAGGCGTGGCCGGTCAGGAACACCGGATCGATCTGATTTTTGTCCAAAAACTCGATCATCTCCGGCGTTTGCATGGCTTGGTGGAGAGCGTGGGCGATTTGGACGATGACCGCATCGGGGGTGTCTTTCGGCGCCCACCAGGCCTGGATATTCCCGGCCGTGACGTCGCAGCCCTGCTCGATCGCGGTCGGAACTTCCGGCAGGGCGGGGTGCCGTTCTTTCCCGAGAAATGCGAGGGCGCGCAGGCCTTCGGATTGAAAACTGAGATACTCGGCCACCGAGAACGCGGAGACTTCGAGGTGCTTTCCTTTTAGTTCGCCGAGTCGGGCGGACCCGCCGCCGGCCTGGACGTATCGGAAGCGGGCTCCGGATTCATGCTCGAGCAGCCGGGCCCAGAAATAGCTGGGGGCACCGATGTTGGCCCCGAAGGTGACGGTATCGGGATCGGTTTTTGCTTTTTCCAGCAGCTTCGAGAGCGACTGGATTTCCGAATCGGTATGGACGGCGATGATGGCCCCGACTTCGCCGGTTGCCGCGATGGGTTCAAACGCTTCCGGGCCATAGAGAACCTTGCCGGAATATTTTGCGGTGAGGATTCCCTCGTGCAGAAAGAGGATCGTGTTGCCGTCCGGCAGCGCGTTCATGGCCCGCCGCGAACCGACCGTTCCCCCGGCTCCCTCGACGTTGTAGATCACGAATTTTCGCGGGAAGAATCCCTGATCTTCGATAATCCGCGCAACAGCCCGCGCGAACGTGTCGCTGCCTCCGCCTTCCCCGAACGGCACGATCACCTTGATCGGTTTTCCGGTTTGGCCACCGAGAAAACTCAGAGCGGCAATGACACCTGCCAACAGGCAGATCGTGAGGATCACGGGCACGGTTTTGGCCTTCCCGGAATTCTGTGCTGTTTTTTCGGATTTCAATTTACAAGCGGCGGAGATTTTACTCTAGTCGGAACATATGGACCAATCACTTCCACCACAAGGTCAACCCGTCCCCGGTAAAAATTCCGGATTTGCCCTGACTTCCATGATTCTCGGGATCGTGAGTCTTCCGGGTATCTGCTGTCACATCCTCGGACTGCCGCTCGCAATCGCCGCAGTCGTGTTCGGGCATGTCGGCATGAACGATTTGAAGAAGAACCCGGAAAAAGGCGGAGCCGGAATGGCGAAAGCCGGCCTGATCATGGGCTACATCGCGATTCCGTTGATGATTGGATTTTTCATTTTTGCAATCATGATGGGGGATCCGGAGAACCAGATGAATATTCTCGAGATGCTCGAACAGATGGAAGCCGGGGAAAACGGTGAAATTGAGATCAACGAAGAAACGACCTTGCCGGAATCCGGAAACTGATTTCCGAATTTTCCCCTTACACTCAACGATGGGTGCGGCTCCGAAGCAATTCGGGGCCGCTCTTTTTTGGCCCGAAAGGTTCAGTTATCCGAAAAAGGTAGCCTGATTGCGGTTCACCGGCTTTGCGACGAATGAAGCGCTCTGGGGTATATATTGGAGTTACTGTCCACTCATTATGAAGCGATTGATTCTCACCGGGGCTTTTACCCTCTCCCTTTCTCTCCTGTCCCCGGTTTTTGCCGGTAAAAAGGAGTCGGAAAAATCAGAATTCGACGTGCAGAAGGCCGCGAAAAAAGTCGACCAACTGGTCGAGGCAGGCCTGAAGAAAGCGAAGATCAAGCCGAACGCGGCGATCGATGACGCGACGTTTCTGCGCCGGGCGTATCTCGACATCGCGGGCCGCATTCCCACAATTGAGGAAGCCGAGAACTTCAACGGTTCAACCTACGAACGGAAGCGAGAACAACTCATCTCCGATCTGCTCGAAAGTGAAGGTCACATGAGCCACGCTTACAATTTCTGGGCAGACGTCCTGCGAATCAATTCCCGCCTCGGAAATGGCGGAGCGCAGGCGGAAGCCGCCTACCAACTCTGGCTGAAGGAAGCGATCGCCGGGAACAAGCCCTACGACCAGTTTGTCCGCGAACTTGTGG
>JABDJT010000355.1 GCA_013003335.1 Verrucomicrobiales bacterium
GCCGTTCGTGGTCCAGCCCCAGTAAATGTAAAGCTGTCGCGTGCAATTCGTAGCTGTGAACCACTTTGTCGGCCGCTTGAAAACCCAGATCATCCGACGCGCCGTAGCAGACTCCGCCCTTCACGCCTCCGCCTGCCATCCATGCGGTGAACGCGCCTCCATTGTGGTCGCGGCCTTTCGCCTGCTTGCCCTGGGCCGCAGGCTGGCGTCCAAACTCAGAAGTGCAGATGACCAACGTGTCGTCGAGCATCCCGCGTGATTTCAAATCCTTGAGTAAGGCCGACGCACCGGTATCCAGAATCGCCCCCCAATAACCGTGATCCCGGGGAAGATCTTCGTGGCTGTCCCAATTTGGACGAATTTTTTCCGCCGTCGTGTTTTCCGCACCACAGTATATTTGAACGAATCGAACTCCACGTTCGACCAATCGCCTCGCCAGCATACACTGCCGGCCGAAGGGCCCAATGTCAGGGTGCTCAATGCCGTAGAGTTGCTTCGTTAGCTGCGATTCACCGCGCAAATCGGTAACCTCCGGTGCGCTAAGCTGGAGGCGGGCCGCCATCTCGTAGGCCTTGATTCGCGCTTCGAGTTCGGTATTTCCGCTGCGCTTGCGTTGATGGATCCGGTTGAGTCCCCGGAGGAAATCGAGACCCTGGCGGTCGTTCTCCTTCGTGACCGCGGCAAAGTCCTTCGGCGGAAACAAGTCAGCGATTGGCTGATCGGCGTTCGAGGTGTCGAGCGTCGTCGCCTGATGCTCAGCCGGCAGGAAACCCGCTCCCCAATTGATGATTCCGCCCGGCGGCAAGCCCCGCACATCAGGCAACACGACAAATGCGGGAAGATTCTCGGATTCGTTGCCCAGCCCGTATGTGACCCAGGCACCCATGCTGGGAAAACCGGGAAGCGTTTGCCCGGTGTTCATCATGAAATTGCCCGGACCGTGAAGCGCGGTTTTGCTCTGCATCGAGTAGACGAAAGCCATGTCGTCGACGCAGGTAGCCAGTTTCGGCAGCAGGTCACTCATCCAGCGGCCCGACTCGCCGTGTCGGCGAAATTTCCAGAAGCTCGGCTGACAATTTCCGGGTTTCGAAGCAAAAAACTGAAGTTTGCCGTCCGGGTCGAACGGAGTTCCAGCACGGCGCTCCAACTCCGGTTTGTAATCATAGGTGTCGATGTGGCTCAGGCCACCCGAGCAAAAAATCTGGATCACGCGCCTGGCTTTCGGGGGATACGGGGAAGTGGATTGCGATTCCGCTGCGAGCATTGAAGTCAATGCCAGTCCACCGAGACCTCCGCCTGATTGGGCGAGAAAATCCCGTCGACTCTGCATCGTCTTGCGTTTCATCTTTGGCTCAGATCCCACGAAAAACTGCCACGAAGCCAATTTCGAATCAACAGGGTTCATTCGCGAACAAACCCAGTTGGATCGTCAATCCCGCTTCTGCGAAAACATCCACTCGAAAAATTCTTTGGATGAAAAAACGAGCCGGCCGGCGCCGTGACCTTCTTCCGGAAAGACTTTGATTTTCGCCTGCTTGCCTCCGGTTTTTTTGATCGCCGCGACAATCCGCTCGGATCGCTCAGCGGGTACGACGCGATCCTGACCGCCGGCGAAAGCGTAGACCGGAACTTTCGCGAGATTGGCAGCCCACTTTTCCAAATCCGGCGTGACGTCTTTCGGCCCGCCTCGACCAATCCCGCCGACGATCGGGGCAATGGCGGCAAAATTTTCCGGGTGATGGCCGCCCCACATCCACGAGCCGTATCCGCCCATGCTGTTGCCAGTCAGGTAGATTCGTTTCAAGTCGATTTCGGGATGCGCCTCTTGCACCTGCTCCAGGAAAATCTCCAGGTCAGCGGCTTCCCAGGTGCCTTTTTCTTTCGATTTCGAACTCTCGCGGCTGCACTGCGGTGCGACGATCAAGCAGGGTTCCTCCACGAATTTTTTCAAGCCGGGAATCAGCCCGCGCGCGACTTGCCCCGTGATTTTCCGGATCTCTGTTCCGGATCCGCCAGCTCCGTGGAGGTAGATGATGAGCGGAATTTTCCGGCCTTCCTTCAACTTCGTTTTCGGCGCGAAAGAGAGATATTCGGGATTCAGAAAAATGACTTTCTCCGCCCGGGCATCGCTCAGTTTTTCGACCGTCGGTTGGGGAGCCTGGCCATGGGCGACGACAGCGGTTGCAATAAAAATCGGGAGGAAGGAGGGAAATTTCTTCATGGCTTGATGTATCATCTCAATCCAAACAGCCAAAGCATCAACCGGGAAGAAACAAATCACTCCCACATTGCGTTGATCGCCTTGATGGATTCGTCGACGAGAAATTTCCCGCCTTTCGGCCCGACGTGGCAGCTGTTTATGATCGCGCTGTATCCTCCGCCAGCCTCGGCTTCGTCGGTCGCAAGATAGGTTCCCGGGCCGGCGAGCTGGATCACAAAGGTCTGCAGCGCCTGGCTCCGGGCCTTCATCCGGATTCCGTATTCGGTGTAAAGCTCGAATTGGTTTGTGCAAATCGCGACATCACCGAGCCGAATTGCGTGCATTTCCATCGGCAAAACCGTGTCGTTTTTCTGCGAGTGATACCGGTCCACCGTTTTCTGATTCCAAAGCGCCCGCATCATGTTTTCCAGAATTTCGTCGTTGGAGCCACTTTGAATTCTCGTGATCTCCGCTTTGGCCGCGGCAAGTTCGGCCTCCGTCACCATTCGTTTCGGCAGGGGCAAATCCGCGACGTGATGCTTCAAAACCGGATCGTCATGACGGTCGTTTTTGGCGACATCGTAGGCCTCATCCACCGCCGCCACGATACGCCGGGCGATCTCTTCCAGCCGGGTCAGACCGCGCGATTTCAACATTCGCGCCTCGGCGGCCTTACGCAGCATGAGGTGTGGCGACTGATCCCCCGCAGCTCCGACCCAGGTAAGCACGACCAAATCTTCGCCGAATTTTTCCGCGAGGCTCTGCCGCACTTCGTGCCAGTAATCCGCGTTCACCGCATTTCGGCTTTCCACTTCCTGCGCCGGGCAGGCGACATTCACCGCCATCGCCGAGGGCTGTTCTGAATCGCCACTCCAGAAAAACAGCACCTCGACTCCGTGATCCTCGTATCCCTCGATGCCTTTGAAATTCGCACCATTCACTTTTCCATACATCGCGGCTGTTCCGTTGTGGTAGGCAATGCGGCGATTCTGCGCGACCATCGCGTGCCCCAGCCCCCACGAAACCGATCCGGCAGAACGTTTTTCCCAGGCATCGACAACCGCATCCGCAACTTTTCCGGCGAGAAATTCGACATACTCCGTCGGGGTCGTGACGCCCTCTTTTGGAATGTTGTAAACGCCCTCGCGCATCACTGGCGCAGTGTGAGTGTGCGTCGCGCTGAGAAAAATTTTTCGAGGGTCGAGACCCTCAATATTTTGTTTACCGATTTTTCCGCGGACGCGCTCGAGAATTCCTTCCCGAATCGCAACGAGGTCACAGGAAACCATGATCGCCTGATCGACCTGTTTTCCGTCGGCATCGATTTTTTCCAACGCGATCACCGCAGCCATCACAGGCGATTCGATTTCTTTCGCGAGGCGAAGCCGAAACTGCCCGGACAGCGCCACAGGCAACGGCGGCGTGATGTCCGTTTGAGCGGAGCCAACCCGTAATTCCGCCCGGGCAGTTGGAAGGGCAACTAGCAGGCTGATCGCAGAAAAAGTCAGGAGAAATCGGAAGACGTTCATGCAATCAGAATCTGAATTTCCCGCTCATTTATCAATGGCTAAAACAATCCCGGCCCGCCAGGAAAACGGGATACTGTCCGTCGTTTTTCACGATCCAACAGGGTCTGTTCGCCGAACCAACCCCGTTGGATTGTGACAGGCCCTCGGGCATCATGGCACCACCTTAAC
>JABDJT010000375.1 GCA_013003335.1 Verrucomicrobiales bacterium
GTCGAATACCGGCATCAGGATCCGGTTTTCTGTGAGCGTCAGGGTGGTAAAACCAATAAAACCGGTCGGCCGAACGGTGGTGATCGGAGTTCCGTAATTGATGAAACCGACAAAGTCGGAAAAATCAGTCGTCAGGCTCAGGTTCACGGAGCGGTTATCCCCGCCGACGACGGGCTCGACTTCGATGATCTTGCCCAGTTCCCGCATCTCAAAGGCAGTGGGGTTGGCGGGAGTGACCGGAAAGCTCGTCGCATCGCCCTGAATCTGGATTCCCCCGACCTGGGTCACCCCCACGGAGTTCGGAAGTTCCGGTGGATCGTATTCGGTGGGATAAATGAATTCGCGCACCTGCCGGATAGTGGCTCGCTCTCCCGGCCGCACAACCACGCTCGCTTCGCAAAGCCGGTCTGTATTCTTAATTTGGTTGATCCCGCGCAAAACCATCTGGTATTGGGGATCGGTAAATACTCCGGATAATGCAAAAAGACCGGGTGCTGCATTTGCCTGACCGGTGACTCCGGTGGTCGGATTTTGCCGGGCGATCAACTCGTCGATCGATACCGTCTCATTGCTGCGGCCGCTTCGAATTCCAGCCGTGATCGGATTCTGCCCGATCGGGTTTCCCGCCGGGCTAACGAAAGGAAAGTCGCCGGGGGCACGATTATTGGTGGCATTGGAAAACGTCCCCCCGCTTCCAAAATACCGATTGGAGGGATCAAGATTCGAGGCTCCCAGCAGCCAGTCGAAACCCAGTTCACGAGTACCTTCCAGCGAGACGGATATCATCCGGACATCAACTTTGATGATTTGGCTGACTGCTTCCCGTGATGCCAAAACGAGGGCCTCCACCAAGGCGATTTGATCCGGCTTGTTCCGGACGAATAGCGTACTCGTGGCAGGATTGAATCGTGCTATCGCTCCAGGGCCGAACACGACACCTTTGTCTTCCAGGAACTGCTGAGCGGAAACCCGCTTGACCAAGGTGCCCCCCGCTCCGCCCGGATCGGGCTCGGCGAACGGATCTGCATTTGCCGGAGCTCCGCCACCTGCATTGTCGCCACTCAGAAAATAAGGAGGCACCTGCCAGCTGCGGGTGAGATTAGCGGAGTCACCGGTATCAGTCAGCGGGACAAGGGTCACCGCGAATTCTTCCACCCGGTATTTCATCCCGACCAACTGCGCGATGTATTTCAACGCAGATTCCAGCGGCACGTTATTCAGGCGAATCGTAACCGGCCGTTCCGGCGCGTCTGCCGCCTGGCTGGTATCGATGATAAAATTGACCCCTTTCTTTGCCGGATCGAGTTCGAGATCATCAATCTGCTGGCTCTTCTGATTGAGAAATTCCACCACATCCGCAAGTCGAGCCTGGTCAAATTCAAGCGACGGAATGATCAACTGCTTCAATTTTTTCTCCAACACGGCCTGGTTCGACCGGATGTCAGCGTTCGAATACTCCAACCTCGAGCCAACCAGAGATGCCGTTACCGGAACCGGTAATTCCCAGCCCTCCGCAATTTTCCGGAACGCATGAGCCCGGGCGTGGGATTTGCTCAGTCTATGATACTCACTCCGCATCCGCTCGACCATCTCCAATCCCCGACGCGCGGCGGCGTTGAATCGATCGACCGTCAAAACGGCGTGGTATTTTTTTTCCGCGAGATCGAAATCCGCCAATCCAAATGCTCCCTCCGCCTCCCGAAGCAGTTGTTCGACCGAACGAACGTTGCTGAGATGCCTGGGCGTCAGAGCCGGATTGAAATGATTGTTGTTCAGCTTTTTCTTCAGGGTAGAAACCTCGATACTGATGGCCGATGGGGGCAAATCGGTCGAATTCGCCGCTGTTTTGTAAACCTCGTCCAACGCCGCATTCGCTTGTTTGAATTCGCCCTGGTCGACGAGAGTCTGCGCATAAGCCGCAGCCGAACTCTGGTATCGTTTAAAATATGCCCGGCGGCGCTGTGAAGTCGCCGGAATGGCCGGCAACAAATCCACTGCCGTTTTGTAAATCTCCATCGCCTCCTTATTCATCCCGTTGGCCTGAAGACGGCCACCCTGTGTGACGAGATCGTCCGCCTTTTTCACCTGCTCCTGCAACCGCTGCACGTGGCGCGAAGCAATGCCCGCCGCAGTTCCCTCCTGCGACTTGCCAGCCGCTTCCCCTTGCGCCAAACCCAGCGGCGCAAACTGCGTGGAAACAAGCGTGAAAATCACGCTGAAACCTGCCAAACTGAAACACTGGAATCGATTCAACATTGCTGAAATACCCGGAACTAAATCGCAAGGTTGCGACACAGCCACAAAGGGCCGGAAGATTAGCAGCATTCACCCCTCGATAGCAACACGGAATCCGGATTTTTTTCAGCCCGGTTGCGCTCCGCAATCCCCGCCAATTCGGGAAATTCCGAACTGCTCAGGCCGCTTCTTCGCACTCGCAAACCAGCCCGATACACCCGCAATTGCCGCACAGATCAAAACGCCCCTTCGGACAGGTCGCCGGCATGCCTTGCAGCACCCGTTTCACCCGGCACCAGCAACCCCGGCAACCGGCTCCGGCTCCCGTGGCAGCCGTCACCTGGCGGATCGATTTTGCGCCGTTTTGAACCGCCTCAGCAACTTCCGACTCCATGACGTTCAGACAGTAACAAACCGTCTGATCTCCCGCCTGCGCCTTGCCCGGGCAAGTGCCGGAAGCCGTTGTGCAGGAGGGTTTGGGAATCGTTTTCATCGTCGGTGTTCTGTTCGCTGAAAAATCAGCCTTCCTCAGATTCACCCATCTGTTGGGCCAGGTAGCGCTCCAGCCCCACCCGTTCGATCAAGTCCAACTGCGCCTCAGCCCAGTCGATACTTTCCTCGGATTCCACCACCATCCGCTCCATCAAATCCCGGCTGCCAGCGTCCTTCGCATCGGTGCAAACAACAATTCCTTCGTTGTAGGTCTTCACTCCTTGCGTTTCCAGCGTCAAACTATCCTGAATCTGCTGCTCAGGCGCTTCCCCAACCAGAATCTTCCCGTATCGCGCGATTTCCGGCACCCCATCCAGGAAAAGGATCCGATCAATCACCTCCTCCGCGTGCTTCATTTCCTCAATCGACTCGTCGTAGAAGTGCTTTGCCAGCTTGTGCAGCCCCCAGTCCTCGCACATTTTGGAGCAGATAAAATACTGGTTAATCGCCGTCAGCTCGATCGTAAGACCGGCGTTGAGCGCTTCGATGACATTCTCGTTTCCTTCCATAAGACGGAGCAGTTTCAGGTGTGGGACGAATGAAAACCGTTCTCATTCGCAAAATCACTGGTAATGAGACCCATTCTCAAAAAGCGGCAACTACGCAAACGCGGGGTGTTCGGATTTTTCCAAAAATTGATC
>JABDJT010000285.1 GCA_013003335.1 Verrucomicrobiales bacterium
CCTTTTGAATCGGATTGATTTCAGGCCGGATCGTCCTTCGAGATGCCGTAGACCAGGACATGCTTGCCGAACAGGGCGGTCTCGCCTCATTACGGTCAAAGCTGAGTGGAGTCTCTCTGGCCGCCTATTCGAAGCGATTGTGCCCATGTGTGACGAGACGGGTGAAGCTGTTTGAAAAAAGACAGAGTCAATCCCGAAGGTCCAAAGCCAATTTCCGGGCCTTTGCCTGCCAAACCTCCGGTTCCCCAACTCCGAAAGCGGTCACCATTCTCCAGGTTCCCTTGAACCCGGCGGGGACGGTTTTGCTCTCGAAACACTTGAGGTAGAATTTGCGGTAGGTCCCGGGGACGTTCCACACCATTGAGAGATTCCCGGCGGAATCCGGGGCCTCCAACAGGCGCGAAACCGCAAATTGTTTGCTCGCGGGTTCATAGATTGCGATCCAGTCGAAACGGCGAGTCAGGTACATTTTGCGATTGACCTCTGCTTCGTCCTTCAGTGGCTGCACCAGGATATCTTCAGGACCTTCGTCTAACCCGGCGATCAACATGGATGCGGTTGGCGTCCAGGCATGCATGAAGTGATACACGAGTTTCAAGGGCTGAGCTCTGTCGGTAGCCACCGTTGTTGTCTCGTAGAGGCGGTTATCCTTGATTTCAATCTCGCACGTCAGCGCAAAATTCCGGATCCTTGATTCGCGCACAAACCGGAATTGTTTTCCTTCCAGCGATTTTCCCGGGTTCCCTCCCAGTTCGCGTCCGTCCAGAATAAAGGTCAGTTTTCGCAGGTCCTCCGGCTCGTTCTCCAGATGAGCCGTCCCAATGAAACCGGTCTCCGGAAACGAAAATACGGTTCCATAGGCGCTCTTCTCAGTGGTCATGGCCGTTCCCCGGAAGTCGATTCGTCCCGGCGTCCATTGGGAGGAGCGCCGTAGCAGAAGAGCGATCTCGCCGCAATTGACCGAAATAGAATCCTGATTCGGGCCGAGATTGGGACGGAAGTCCTGTGCGCCTGTTGCACAGGATAGCGTGGTGATTGCCGTGATGAGCCAGAGACGAAGGAAAGACATCGAGTAGCGGACTCTCATGCCGCACGAACTGAAGAGCAAGCGATGGCTTTTCCTCGCACGGCAGGCTGGAGTGGTGGTTGATAGAAATGAGGGAACTACAGGGTGCGAACAGTGGGGCGAGGCGCTGTGACGGAGCGTCGGGGTTGAAAAAGTGAATTCCCTGCAGTTGCATCCGCACCCATTATGCGGTTTGCCTCCCCTGCTCTCCGGTGGATATTTCCGCGTGATCCGTATTTTTTTCCAACTCCGCGGCTGGCTGTGGGCCGGGGCGCTCGCGATTCCCGCGACTTCCGTTGTTGCGCAAAGCGAAACGGATCTGGTCAGCCTGCGATTTTACCAAACCTACTGCCTGAAATGCCATGGCGGCGGAGACAACGGGAAAGACGAGATCAAAGGCGAATTCGATTTGCAGTCGAAGCTGGCAGCAGACCCGTTTACGCGGGAGACCCTGGAAAAATTGATCGAGCAGATTGATTCGGAAGAGATGCCAACGAAACGGCCGGAACCGACCCGGGCGGAACGCGACGATGTTTTAAAATCCCTCCGCACCCAACTGGCAGCCCTGCCCCCGGAGCCGGAGGTGACGGTTCGACGGCTCACGAAACGGGAATACCGCCACACGATGCGCGATTTGCTCGGCGTGGATCTCCGCGCGGGCGAATTCCTGCCGCCGGACGGCCAGGGCGAGTCGGGGTTTTCCAACGACCGCGAAGCCCTCGCCATCACCCCGGATCAGATGGAGCGGTATTTTGAATCAGCCGCCCGCGCGCTCGACGGCGCGTTCGCCATCGCGAAAGCGGACCCTGTCCTGATCCAACTGGAGGGCGAGAAAATGGAACGCAGCGTCCCGGGCGTGCGCCCCCACCGGGATGGGGTCATGGTGAATCAACCGAGCCACGCGATCTCCGCCGAGCTGGATTTTCCAGTCGACGGCCACTACGAATTTTCGATCGATGCCGCCGTGTTTGGCGAACCCTGCATCGCTCAGGTCCAGGTCTCGGGTGAAACTGTCGCGGAGGTGACAATCCAGTCCCACGATCTCGCCGAAAGCCCGACCCGTTCCGCCATCGGCTTCGTGAAACGGGGTCGCCACCCGGTGAAATTGATCAGCAGGAATCTCGTTCCGCACGTGGTCGAGCCGCCCGACATCGTTCGGCTCGCGGATGAAAATGGAAAGAAAAACGCCCCGAAACTGGCCCCGCTCCCCAACGAAACCGAAGAAAGTAAAAAGTCGCGGGAAGCCTTGAATTACAAGTCTTATGGATTGCAGGAGAGCCTCGAATTTCTCCGCTTTTTCGGACCGGAAGGTGATCCCCGCAAAATCGATCAGCGCCGGAAGTATTACCACGAGCGCCACGTCGATTTTCTCCGCATCCGGAAAGAACTGGCTGCCAAATCCGGCCTGCCCGAGGCGGAAATCATCCGGCTCTGGACGGAGCAGAACCGGGAACGCCTCGCCGACAATGCGAAGCTGCTCGCCGCTGTCGAACACGTAAAATTCGAAGACTGGCTGAAGCACCAGGGCAAACTGTATGTCGATTCCATTGTGGTTTCCGGTCCTGTGGCCCCTTCCCTCGCCCACGATTTGAACTGGAGCCTGCTGGAGTCCCTGCGAACTGAAATCGATCCCGTCACCCTCGTCCGCGAGTTCGCCCACGAAGCCTTTCGCCGTCCCGTTTCCGACAAGGAACTCGCTCCCCACCTCGAAGCGATCCGATCCGCTCAGGCCCGGGACGAAGAACGCGAGGACGCCGTGAAGCTGGCCCTCGCCGCGATCCTGATTTCGCCCGATTTCCTGTTTCGCGGCCGCGAACCGGACCAATTCGCCCGCCAATCCGCCCTTTCGTATTTTCTCTGGGAAAGCCGGCCTGATATTGAAACGGCCGACATCGAAACAATGATCGCCGACTCCCGTGCCGACCCATTTTTCGAAACGTTTGCCGACGAATGGCTCGAGATCGGCGAACTCGGCACGGGAATTGCGCCCGACCGCTTGAAATTTCCCGATTTCACACCCGAAATCGCCGCTGCGATGCGCGAGGAAACCCACCTCTTCATTGCTCACCTGTTCCGCGAAAACCGGCCCGTCTCCGACCTGCTGACCTCTTCCAAAGACTTTGCTCCGCCCGCCCTCCGCGAATTTTACAGCGAAGGTGCCACCACCGATCAACCGAACCGACAGGGTCTGCTCGGCCAGGGGGCGGTTCTCGTTTCCACTTCCTCCCCCGCCCGCACGAACCCCGTCCGGCGCGGAAAATGGGTCTGGGAAAATCTGCTCGGTCAATCCGTCGGCGAGCCCCTGCCCGATGCCGGTGAACTGCCGGGCGATGCCGGCGAAGCCCGAGGCAAAACGCTTCGGGAGGAGCTGGCGGAGCACCGCTCCCGCGAGGAATGCGCCCGCTGCCACGACAAGATCGATCCAATCGGCTTCGGCCTCGAAAATTTTGATGCCACCGGCCGCTGGCGCACCACCGAGGCCGGAAAACCCGTCGACGCGAGCGGTGAATTGTTCGGCAGCGGTGCCGAATTTTCCGGGCCGGTCGAGTTGCGAAATCTGCTGCTCGAAAAGCACGGTCAGGACCTCACGGAAAATGTCGTCCGCCGATTGCAGGCCCTTTTCACCGGCCAAAAACAAATTGGCGAATTCGATCCCATCAGCCCAGAGATCGGGATGCGGGATTTGCTGGAGCGGGTGATCGAAGAGGCTGAATTCGAATGAACAGGGTTAGTTCGCCAATCCAACCTGTTGTTCATTCGAAATTGCACGAGCGGGCTGCCTCCGCTATCCTTCCAGCCAACATGAAATCACTTCTCTCCCTCTCGATTTTCCTGGCGGCCGCTTCTTTTCTCGCGGCCGAAAACTGGCCCGCCTGGCGCGGCGATTTTGCCGGTAGCGGCGTCACCCAGGAAACTGATTTGCCACTGAAATGGGGCAAAGAGGAAAACGTGAAATGGCGCGTCGAACTGCCCGATCGCGGAAACGGCACGCCCATCATTTACACGAACAAGGTATTCGTTCCCCAGGCAAAGGAAGCGGAAAACTGGCGGGGCCTGCTGTGCCTGGATCGCGAAACGGGAAACCTGCTTTGGGAAAGAGGCGTGACCTACAAGGAGAAAGAACGAACGCACCGGGACAATCCGTATTGCTCGTCCTCGCCCGCCGCAGACGGCGAAATGGTGGTGGTTCCCTACGGCTCGGCCGGCATCGCGGCGTATGATTTCGACGGGAACCAGCTCTGGTTTAAGGAACTCGGGGCGATCGACCACACCTGGGGCAATTCGAGTTCCCCGGTATTTTACGATGATCTCGTGATCCACTACCACGGTCCCGGAAAAGGAGCCAAGCTGGTGGCGCTGAAAAAATCAGACGGCGAGATCGCCTGGCAATTTGATGAACCCAAATGGAAACCCGGTAAGCGCACAGACGGATTCCGCGGCCGCGAGGACGAAGGCGTGATCGGCTCTTTCAGCACGCCGATCCTGATCAATTCCGGTGACCGCGATGAGCTGGTGATGAGCTTCCCGATGGAGATCAAGTCGTTCAATCCGAAGACCGGCGAAGAATTGTGGCGCTGCGAAGGCCTGAGCCCGCTGGTTTACGCGTCGCCGGTTTACGGAGACGGAATCGTCGTAGCGATGGGCGGTTACCAGGGCAATTCCGTAGGCGTGAAAGCCGGCGGAGCCGGTGATGTGACCGATACGAGCCGGCTCTGGCAGATCGAGCGTCACAACGGCGGGATTGGCACCGGCGTAGTGAAGGACGGATATTATTATTACCAGAACTCCGGCGGCGTAGCGTACTGCCTCGAAATGAAGAGCGGCGAAACGAAGTGGGAAGCGCGCCTTCCGGGCGCCGGGAAATCGTGGGGTTCTTTCATGCTGGCCGGGGACCGGATTTATTCACTGAGCCAGCCGGGCGACATTGTCGTTTTCAAGGCCAGTCCGGACGGATTGGAAGTGATCGCGCAGAGTGACCTCGGCGAGCGAACCAACTCATCGCCGGTCGCGTCGGACGGCGATATTTTCATCCGGACCTATGAGGCTCTCTGGTGTATCAGCGAAAACTGATAAAAAGCACGCGGCCGGATTGAAGGGTTAAACTACTGCTATCGGGGCAACGCGACTTCTTCTTCCTCCGCATTCCGGCTGCCAATCCCGTTTCCGCGGATGTTGGCGCGGTAGTTGCGAATGCTTCGCGTAGGCGAAAGCGGAACCTCGGTGGTCACGATCGCCGGGGCCTGCTGGTGAACCGGAGCGGTTGCGATGTGGACCCGATCGGTGTCCCCTTCGACCGAGACTTCCGTGGTCGTATGGAAAACCAGGGTTGCGCTCTGTTCTGCCGGAACTTCCGCCGGACGAAGATATCCGATCGTTCCAACAAACACTCCGTGATCGCTGAATAGGGGCTCCACGACAGCCTCGTAGTGACCGCCCTGAAAATCGACAGCTACTTTCACCGGAGACGGGGAGGTCCGAATTTCGCGGGGCACACGGGCCAGAACTTCCGGCGTGGAAACGCAGGCTTCGAGACCAAGCTCGGCACCGGTCGCCAGTTGGCAATCAACGCCGAGCTGGTCCCACAATTTACCTGATAATGAAGTAATCCGATGATTTTGGTCCGCACACCACACCGCGATCGGCAGGTTGGCCATCAGGTCGGAAGTCGCGTTTGGCGAATCGACGGAAACGGCAGGCTCTTCCACCTGCGGCTGGTTTCTCTTCTCGAGTTGCCCCTGGGGCCGTGCGATGAGGTAAAAGTAGTAGGAGCCATTGTTGCGCAGGCTCCGCGTCACAGCGGCTTCGAACGGCAGGGCCATTCCGGTCGAGAGAAACGCTGATTCCACCAGGAAGCCGCGCTTCGGGCCTTTTTGGAGATAGTCAAACGCGTTTGCGGCCGCCTCCCGGTCTTTGTCCGGGAAGAAATCGAGGAGTGAATACCCGACAAATGTGCCCCGGGAAAAGCCGAGATTCTGGCGGAAAGACTGGTTGTGGTATTGAATCTCCAAGTTGCTGTCGCACACGACAATCATGTCCCGATGGATCCGGATCAGCTGCGATCCCCAGCGCATTTCAGGCGATTCGCCGAACGCTTTCAAGAGCGAAGACTTCCACCCGGCCGGTTCCGGAGCCGGAATCGGAAGATGTTCGGAATCGAGGCAGTGTGATGTTGTTGGCGAATGATGGCTCATAGCAGACAGTGAATTGTTACAATTACCATAATTTCAACACTAACTAAAACTTTTGCAACTTCTTTTTTGCGCCTTCCGATTTGCAATCTCGTGTATTTCAGTGAGTTCCTGATCCGGCTAGACCGCCACCACCACTCCACAGGTCTCCCCTTCCCGAACGCGCGGAAAGGTCCGGAGGACCAGTAAAATCCCCGATTCCGCGGCGCGGATTTCATGTTGTTCCTGCAAATCGAGGCTCGATACAGTTCCGAGCAGCTGATTCGTTTCCACCTGTTCCCCGAGGGAAACCGCCGCTTCGAAAAAACCGGTGATCGGCGATGGATTGCAAATTTGCATGTGCCCCGATTCAGGACGGTCATCTTCCACCACGTGCACGACCCGGCTTTCCGGCTGACTCCGCTCGATCAACCCGAATTCAGCCATGACATTCAGGCAGCCCTCGAAATAGGCATCGCAACCCTGCGGGCTCATCGTGGCCGAGCCGAGGTATTCCGCATAAATCCCCGGCACGCCGGCATCCCGGGAAACCGAGAGTGTGCGTCCATCGACCTTCGGAGACGTTCCCCAGATGAACGGGAGATTGAACGCGCGGGCCATCCGGCGCTGCGTTTCAAGAATCTCGGCATCTTCCGCCAAGTGATATCCTGTCAGCGGCCACACCGCCAGTTCCGTGCCGCCGGTGTGCAGATCGATGTACAAATCGGCCTTCCGGATTTTTTCGGAAATCGCATGAGCTGCCTGCTCGGTGGTCGTTCCTTCCGGATCGCCCGGGCAAGTGCGGGCCAAATCGAGCCCGTCCTCTTCGGCCACGCGGTGCCCCCGAATGTAGGCTGCGCGATTCACGATCGGCACCAGTGCCAGCGAACCTGCGGCGAGTTCCCGTTCACCCGATTCAAATTCGCGGATCAGCCGGTGAATTGCGTGGATCGGTTCGAATTCATCGCCGTGCACACCGCCGGAAACCAGCAGCTTCGGTCCATCGGCCGGGCCGGAAAAATTCCATGGTGGCAGTTCAATCGGCATGCGGTGAGCCAATCACGCCCCGCAAACTCCGTCAATCAAACGCGGCAGGTTTCACAGAGCCGTCATCACTCCCGCCGCCACCAGCAGCAGGATCAGCCATGCCACTGCCAGCATCGTTTTCCACCCACTGGAGAGA
>JABDJT010000396.1 GCA_013003335.1 Verrucomicrobiales bacterium
GTCGAAGTGTCGCCACTGACCCCGGAGAGATTGATCGAACCGTTGGTGGACGTCAGCGAGCCCTGTAAATCGATTCCGTCAAAGTCACCGGACTCGGATTCCAGCCCCTGGTTGGCCTGGAAGATGATGTCGTTTTCCGCCACGAGGGAACCCAGCGGCCCGAGACTGATGTTCCGGATGGCGTCTGCCGAAACAGAATCGGTCGAGCGGATCGTCCCGCCCAGCAGGATTTCGAAGGCATCGAAATCAATCGCTCCGACCAGGTCGCCGCCTCCGATGTCCCCCGGGAGGTCAATTTGCCCACCGGTCCCCGTGTTGATGGAAAGATTGCGGGCTGAAGTTTCGCCGGTGATTTCACCCGTGATTTTCACATCGGCTCCGGTCAGGTTGCCACCGAGAATGGTGCTGAGCAGGACATTGTTCTGCAGCACCACATCGTCATCGATCGAGATGGGATTGCCGTGTGTGCTGATGCCCGCGTTCAGGTAGGTCGTGGATGGGCCGCCTCCGCCGGAAGGGGCTCCCCCATCCAGCGTGATCGACGCATCGTCCAGTCCGGTGATCAGGCCATTCACGAAAATCTCGCCTCCGGCCTCCGGCACGGCGATCGTGACGGGATCGCTGAAGCTGACCGCTCCAATGGTCACCGTGCCACTGCCGCTAACCGTGTCGCCGATCGTGATTGAATTGAAGCCGTTGGAAAGCAAGCCGAGTTCCGCGTCGGTGAGTTGCAGTCCCACGTCAGTCGCGCTGAGGCCAAGATTGATGTCCCGGAAGGATGAAAGGGGTTCAATCACCAGGTTCCCGGAGGATTGGAAATTTCCGCCGGTCAGATTGATCGAGTTGGTCTGGATGATGAGATCTCCCGTCATCGAAGCACCGCCGATCGTCGGAGCAAAGGGCGAAATAAAGCCAGTCGATCCGGCTCCCGGGCCATCCCGACCAATGATCGTCAGGTCGCCCGCCCCTCCCACAAGCACGTTGGAAAATATCGCCACGCCGCGACTCGCGGGGCCGTCTCCCGCTGTTCCGTCGAGCGTGATAGAGCCACTGCCGGTTGTTTGAATCGTCCCGGAGAAATGGTCGATCCCGCCGGTCTCCGTGACCGTCACCGAACCGTCGCCGCCGCCCACTCCGATGATGTCGATGTTGCCGTTCTCGGACCGGACCGTCCCGCCAGAGAAAATCCCGACGCCTGTCTGCTGCCCGACCGAACCACTGCCGCCCTTTCCATCCAGGAGAACCGTTCCCGCACCGGTGGCCTCGACGGTAGCCCCTTCAATTTGAATTCCGCGGTTTCCAAGGGCCGCCCCGCCCCCGGTTCCGCGAGCGATCACGTTTCCGTCCGTGGCTTTCACGATGGAATTGGCGAGATGGACCCCGTCAAAATTTCCGATCTGGGTCGTGCCTCCCCGGTTTCCGATCAGTTCAATCCCGCCGACGTTCGCGTTGATCGATGTTCCACCGGTGGCCACTACGCTGGTATCCGCGACGATTTTCACGGCGGCATTGTTGTTCCCGGTGATGGTCCCACCGTTGATCTCGGTTTTTCCGCCCGAACTGATCGAAATGTTTCCAGCACCCGTCGAAATCGTGTTTCCACTGTCAAGGATCACATCCCGGCCGGCAGTGATATCCACCGCTCCGCCCGTGAGGGCCGTCGAGGTGATCTCCGCGCCGGTGCCCATCAGGAAATCCCGGGCTGCGTTGATGGAAAAGTTGTTTGCTGACGACCACGAAATCGACGCGTTGTTAACCATCAGGATGTCGCCGGATCCCGGCCCGGCCACTGCCGAATCAATGAGGAGGTTACCTGTTCCCAGGAAAGCGCTGATGTCGGCGTCGAACAGAACATTGTTGGAGGTCGGGTTCGTGATCGGATCTCCGCCCGATCCGACCTGGATCTGGATCTCGACCGGATCAAACAGCAGGGTGCCGCCGATCCCGCCGCCCGATGCTGAGACGTCGACGTGATTGGTCAAATTCGGGATCGAAACGGATTTTTTGCCGGACAGCTCGACGAAGCCGCCGTCGCCGCCGTCCGGTCCGCCGGTGGCGGAAACCTGCCCGTTGAATTCCAGCCGGTTTTCCGCAAAAACGATGACGCGTCCTCCGTTCCCAATTCCGCTCGCGTTGGCCGAAATCTGCGCCCCATCCTCCACGGTCACATTCTCTGCGTTCATCAAATCCGGGTCCTCCCCGCGCTGCCCGCCGCCGATCAGAATTTCGCCGCCGCCGGTTTCGCCGTCGGCAATCACCAGCGATCCCGATTCGAGCACGATCTGGCTCCCGAGAATCAAGATCTCGCCGCCATTACCGGTCGAACTGCCCGCGTCGATCTCGCCTGCGTTTTCCACCGTCCCGCCCGGGCCGGCATCGATCTCAATTCGCCCGCCATCGCCGTTGGAGAGGGTGGCTTTCAGCACGCCTTCGTTGCGGATTTTACCGCCGTTGGCGCTGAGAAAAATCTGGCCGCCCCGCTTCGTCACGCCGGTCGCGGCAATGCGCCCTTCGTTCTTCACCGCGAGAGCATATACGTTTCCGCCGTGCGCTTTCAGCTCCGCGATGTTCGCGTTGATGGTTCCCTGGTTCAAAACGCCGTGCTTCTTTTTTCCGCCGCTCGCTCCGCGCACAAAAATCCGTTCGCCGCTTCCGTCACCAGCCGCTTTCAGCAGCACGTCGTTACCCGCCGCGAGCCCAACGGTGCCGTTGCGGGCGTCGATCGTGCCCGAATTCTCAACCGTCGCGGCAATCAGGAATACGTCTCCGCCTGTCGCCGAAATCCGGCCGAGGTTCACGATCCCCGCCTGGCTCGGTCCGCGGAAACGCATGTCGCCGCCGGCGAGAAATTCCGCATCGGAAATATCGAGGGTCGAGGCAATGAAACCGTTTACGTCCACTGTCCCGGTCGTGCCGATTACGATCCCGTTCGGGTTGATCAGGAAGACGTTTCCGTTGGCGCGAAGGGCACCGTCGATCCGCGAGGCGGCCGCTCCCCGGACCCGGTTCAGCGCGGCGGAGTTGGCATTCGGCTGCACAAATTCCGTCAGTTCACCGGCGGAAATGGAAAAGGATTCCCAGTCGATGATCGCCTTGTCGGTCCCCTGCAAAATTCGCAATGAGCCATCCAGTCGCTCGAATTGCACCTGCCCGTGGCGGACCGCTTCCCCGAGCGGATTTCCCTGTGCGATCAACCCCGCGCACAGCAACGGTAGCGCCGCAAAGCGGAGCCGGCTTTGCCGCATCTGGGTGAAAGCGTTCATGCCTGAGAGGAACGGCGGAACCGGCGTCAGTTTCCTTCTTTCTCCGGAACGATCTCGATTTTTCCGTTCTTCACCTGGGCAAATCCCTTGCCGTCCTCCACCACCACCGCGAAAAACGTTCCGCGAGCCGCAGCCACGCCGCTCGGTGTCTTCACCTTGAAATCCATTTTCCCCTCCGCTCCCGGTTTCAGCAGGGCCCCGAGACTCCCGCTCTTCAAATCCACGAGCACCTTCGGTTCCGTGTCCGATTCCTTCATCTCAGTGATTACCACTTCCGAATCAGCCGCGATCCGGATCGCGCTGACCTTGGTCATCACGATCACCGCGCGGGAATCGGCTCCCGTTTTCACCGTGCTTCCCACCGCGACGGTGTCACCGGCTTTCAGGGCCTTCGCCGCACCTCCGTCGGGCGGAGTGACTGTGACTTGCCCGACCGCCACCGTGACATTGCCGCTTTCGGGCTCGGCCGCTGCCTCCGGGGACAGAAGGAAAAGGGCAGCGAGAAGGAGAGGAATTGCAATGGTTTTCATAGAAAGCTCCAGCCGAAACCCTAGAAAAATCGGGCGATTTGGCAATCAAATTCGATTCGGAAAAGTTAAAGAATTGCGCCACGATGCGACAGGGTTGGTTCATCCATCAAACAGGGTTGTTTCGAGAATGAGACTCCGTGACAGCGGATCCCGCCGTTTCGACTTTCCCATTTGCGGAAAAGCAGGTAAAACCCTCCTGTTTTCATGAGCCGGAGCAGCACCCGCAAATCGAGGCAGCCGATCCTGATTGCCGTCATGCCGGTGGTGATGCTCTTTTTGCTGTTTCCCTTTCGCCAAACCAAGATCGCCCGGCAGTTGGAAAACGTCACCCTGGACTGGCGGTTTGAAGCTCGCGCCCAATCCGATCCGCCCGCCGACGAGCGAATTTTGGTTGTCGGGATCGGGGAGGATTCGCTGGAGCGTTTCGGCCGCTGGCCATGGAATCGCGACATTCACGCCGCCCTGCTCCAGGTGGCGAAAAAACGGGAGCCGGCCGTCGTGGCGTTCGATTTGTTTTTCCCCGAGGAAAGCCAGGATCCCGATCACGACCTGGCCTTCCAGCAGATGCTCGAATTGTATCCCAACGCCGTAACCGGGGCGGTCGCAGAGGCACAGGCCGAGCCATACACTCGCGATTCGATCGGGAAAACCGGGCCGTTTTCACGGGTGACAGGCGATATCGAAAGTCTCGTTGGCGGTCCCAACGGGCTGGTTCCGATCGATCCCGTCGCACAGGCAGCCTGGACGGGTTTTGTGAATTCCGATCCGTCCGAGGTCGATGGAATGCGCTGGTTCACGCCGCTGGTGGTGCGACTGGGCGATTCCGTGTACCCCTCGCTGGCTCTGCAAATCCTGATGCGCCTCGAGAATGTGACGCCGGACCGGGTCGAGGTGGAACTGGGCGAAGCGATCCGGTTTTACGATGAAAACGGCAAAGTGACCCGCGAAATCCCCACCAACCTGAAGGGTGAAATTCGGCTCAATTACCGGTCCTTCGACGGATTCACCGTAGCCGACTACAGCCAGTTGGTGGTGGCACTGAACGAGCTGCCCGATTCCGGGGAAGGCTGGCCGGCCGATTACCCGCCCATCACCGATCAGGTCCTGATCGTCGGCCAAACCGCGGTGGGTCTCTCCGACTTCGGTTCGACCCCGCTTTTGCCCAATACCCCGCTCGTTCTCGTGCAGGCGACGGTTTTGAACAGCCTCCTGAAAGGGGATTACCTGGAATCCGTGTCGCCGGTCCCGATCATGGTGTTCTGGCTGGCTCTGACCTGGATCACGCTCGCCCTGTTGCGGAATGCTCCGGTCACGATTGGAGTGTCGGTGCCGATCCTGCTGGCTGGTCTGTACGTGGTTGCCGGATTCTATTTATTCACGAATTCCAATATCCGAATCCCGCTGTTTCTGCCGACCGCCTCCTTCCTCGGCCTGCACATGGCAGCCGTGACTGCGCGATTGTATCGTGAAAACCGGATGAAAAGCCGGATCAAGGGCATGTTCGGAACCTACGTCTCACCGGAGGTCGTCCATGAAATGGTTTCCGCTGAGGACCCGCCCCGGCTTGGCGGTGAGGAATGCGAAATCACGGCTCTTTTCAGCGATATCCAGGGGTTTTCGACCTTCTCGGAAGAGCTCGACGCCCCGAAACTCGTTCAGCTTTTGAACGAATACCTCGGACCGCTCACCGACATCCTGACTTACAACGGCGGCACCCTCGACAAGTATATTGGCGATGCC
>JABDJT010000402.1 GCA_013003335.1 Verrucomicrobiales bacterium
TAGAAGGTGCCTTTCCAGAGTCGGCTGCCGGAATGTTCGTCGCCGAGTGCGAGGTGCAAATTCGGTTCCCAGTTTGAGGTGTCGCCGTCGAGTTTCCGGTCCGCGACGGTTTTTCCATTTACGAAAAGCCGGATCCGGCCGGAATTCTCCTGAGTGTAAACGACGTGCGTCAGTTCGGTGTTCAGGCCACCGGCGAAAAGCGAAGGCGTGCCGTTGCGGCCGGTTTGGGTGGTCAAAAACCGCACGTCCCATTTCGATTTTTCCTGCCCGAGCGTGAAGTTCCGGCTGTTGGCATCTTTCGAAAGCGACACGATCCGGGCGGGGCCTTCCTGGCTCGTGTTCGCCGGCCGAATCCAGGCCTCGATCGTGAATTCGCCCGATTTTCTGACTGCCTCGACCAGTCCGCGCATCGGTTTCACCGAGCGGATCGCGGGTGAGGCCGTGATTTCGAGGGAACCGCTGGCGCGTTTCACCGCGTTCGGTTTCCCGATTTTCAGATCGTTATCACCGGCCTTGTCCCGGATGACATCGCCATTGGCGGACGAAAAGTCGTAGAGCGTCTGCAGCCCTTCGGAGGTACGGGTTGCCGCATCCTGGCCGGAGGTGGGCAGGCACAGCGCGAAGAGCGGGAGGCACGAGAGGAATTTGCGCTTCATGGATCAGGCATCGAATCATTTCAGTTCAGCGGGGAATTCGCAATAGCTCAAACGAACCAACAGGGTTGGATTAGAGAACCGACCCTGTTGAATCGATTTTCCCCTAACCATTTTCGTTGACAGGATTTTTTGGATTTCAGAGAATGGCGGATATGGAGCCATGCATTCTCGTCGTGGACGATTCGCCCGTGAATCGGCTGGTGGCGGAGACCAAATTACAGGAGGTCGGATTCCAAGTCGAATCCGCGGAAGACGGAAGTCAGGCGCTCGAGCTGTTGAAGATCGATGAACCGCCGGATTTGCCGGAGTTTGACGCGATCCTGCTGGATGTGATGATGCCGGAGGTGGATGGGATCGAGGTCCTGGAGAAGGTGAGGCAAGTTTGGAACGGGGTGCAGTTGCCGATCATCATGGCGACGGCGAAGGATCAGCCCGAAGATATTTTGCACGCGCTGAAACTGGGCGCGAACGATTACGTGACCAAGCCGCTCGATCTGCCGATCCTGATGGCGCGATTGAATGTGCACCTGCAACTGAAGGAGAGTCACGCGCAATTGCGACGCGCGCAGGGAGCTCTAATGAGTGCGGCTCGAATTGAGTCGGTCGGACTTTTGGCGGCGGGCGTAGCCCATGAAATCCGCAATCCGCTCGGTCGGATTCAAATGGCGGTTGGTGGAATCGGGGCGCTGATGGCGAGCCTGCCTGAGGAGGATCAGGAAATGGCGCAGGTGATGATGGATACGATCAGCGAATCAGTAGGATCAGCAGATGAAATCGTGAAAGGTTTGATGAAGGCGTCGGAAAACACAGCCTTGCCTTTAGAGGAAGCGGATTTGAATGCGGTGGTGAAGCGCGGTCTTGATTTCCTGAAGCCGGAGATTGTTGAAACGGGCGCGACGTTGACGATCGATTTGGATGAGGATGCGCCGGATGTCCTCGTGGCAGAGGAGGAATATCAGCAGGCTCTCGCCGCGGTGGTGAGAAACGCGATCCAGGCCATGAAGATCGAGGGTGGCGACGACCGCGTGCTGCGGGTCCGAACGGAGGCGACGAAATTGAACGGGGTGGGACCGAAGGAAGGAGGGCGCTCCGGAAACCGGCCCCGGGACGGGGATGAAGTGGTGGCGGTTTATGTCGAGGATACCGGCCCGGGCATGCACAAGGACGACCTCGAATCCGCCTACGACGCTTTTTTTACGACCAAGGCAACCGGAGCCGGAACGGGCCTCGGGCTGACAGTTGCACGGAAAATTGTGGAGCTTCACAAAGGACTGATCCGGATTGAAAACCGGGAAGATGTAGAGTCCGGACTGCGGGTCAGCATTTTTCTGAAGGCAAAAGGGGGTCTTCTCACGCATGTCTGAGACTGCGGATTCGCCGGGAGAGGAAACGAGGCGGCTTTCGGGAAAATTGCTGCTGGGAAGTGGGCTGGGAATGCTCGGGGTGGGTGTGGTGGCTGCCCTGACGATGGCTGTTCCCCTTTACGAACGTCTGAAATCGGAGCAGGAAGACCGATTGATGTTTGCGGTCTCGACCCGGCAGCAGACGGTGGCCCAATTGCTCGACAAATTGAAGAGCGTGTCGGCGCAGGTTTCCAGCCGGACGAAAGCGCGGCAGTTGCTGGATGCCTACAACAAGGGTGAAATTCCAAGGGAGGAATTCGAGGAGAGTTCGCGATTTATCCTGGAAGATGCACTCGGGACATCGGCCTTCCTGGTCGGCATTCAACGGGTCGGCAAAAACGGCAAGGCTGCGGTGGCAGTGGGAAAGTCGATTCCGGAATCCGAGTGGGTCATCCCGGAAGACGAAGCTGTCGAAGCCAGTTTGAACGGTCCGATCGAGATGGACGGGCGGTCCTACCTGATTGGTTCGATGCCGATTCGGGATCGCGATGGCGTGGTGTATGGAACCGATGTGACCCTGTTTCTCACCAGCGGGCTTGAGGCATTGGTGAAGGATTTTTCCGGTCTGGCGGAGACAGGCGAAATGGTGTTGGGAAACGCCAACGGGATTGGGTTTTTCCCCCTTCGTGACACCGGCCGGGTCGAAACGGAATTGGAAGCGGAAGAATTGAAGGGGGCCCTGGAAAAAGCGGGCGCCGGTGTTTCGGGAATCCTGGATTCAGAGGGAGGAAAATCGGTCGCCTATGGTCCCGTTCCAGGCGTGCAAGGGTGGGGGATTGTCGTTCGAAAAGATCATGACGAAGTTTTCGGGCCGATCCGGAAATTGCTGGCGCGTGCGGGCGTGGTTTTCCTGGTTGTCCTGATCGCGGCGTTGCTGTTGATGCTTCGCTTGCTCCGCCCCCTTGCGGGGAAGGTGATCCTGCGGACCGATGAATTGGAGGAGGAGATTCGAAGAAAAACGGCAGATTTGGAAAAGGCGAAGGAAGCGGCGGACGCGGCGAACCAGGCCAAAAGTGATTTTCTTGCCAACATGAGTCATGAAATCCGGACACCGATGAACGGGGTGATCGGGATGACGGAGTTGCTGATGAACACGGACCTGAGTTCGCTTCAGCGGGAGTACCAGCGGACCGTGAAAGAATCGGCGGAGTCCCTGCTCGATTTGCTGAATGACATTCTCGATTTTTCGAAAATTGAGGCCGGCAAACTGGAATTGCACCCCCACGATTTCAATCTTCGGGATTCCATTGGGCAAACCCTGCAAATCCTTTCGGCACGAGCTTCGGAAAAGGGATTGGAGCTGGCGTATTCGATCCAGAAAGGAGTGCCGGACTGGATCGTAGGAGACGAAGTCCGCTTGCGGCAGATTCTCGTCAACCTGGTCGGGAACGCGATCAAGTTCACCAGGGACGGCGAGGTGGTTGTGCGGGTGGAGGAAGAGGCCAGGTTGGGCGACGACCGCATATCTCTCCTGTTCTCAGTGCGCGACACGGGGATCGGGATTTCCGACGAGGCGAAGCAGAAAATCTTTGAATCGTTCACCCAGGCTGAGAGTTCGACGACCCGGAAATATGGCGGCACGGGTCTCGGGCTGACGATTTCCCGGGAACTCGTCGAGAAAATGAACGG
>JABDJT010000417.1 GCA_013003335.1 Verrucomicrobiales bacterium
CTTTGGTGGAGGAGGCGCAGCGCCTGCTCCGGAACCTCCGGCCGGTGGAGGTGATCCCGATCCATTTGGTAATTGATTCAACGACTTTCCGGGAAACAGAATAAGAATTCAAACAGAGGATAAGACATGAAAAAATTTGTGATGGCACTTTCAATCCTGGCGATGGGCGGAACCGCTCTGGTCGGGATGTTGAACAAGAAAGATCTGGAGGGGGAAATTGTGACCCTGACCGACACCAAGGCCGAAATCCAGGTTGTTTCGGAAGACCTCAGTCAAACCGAAGACATGCTCGTCGATGAGCGGAAGAATGAAGACATGGCGAAGAACATGCGGGATCAGGTGTCCGCGCAGGTTGGCGAGGCCGAAATGAGCCTGAGCCGCCTCAATGGCCAAATTTCCACGGTGGACGACGACCTGAAAAAGACCAAAATCGAACAGGACGAAATCGACATTGCAATCAAGAAAGTGTTTCCGGACGGACAGATTCGCACGGCTGAGGATTTTCGCCAGATGCGGGCTGCAATCCAGCAGGAAAAGCAGGCCTTGGAAAACACCAAAGCCGAATTGACTGCAACGCTGGCCTCCGTTCAAACGCAACGTATGAGCCAGGAAAATCGCGTCAAATCCGGGGAGAAAACCCAGATTGAGCGGGCTCAGAAAATTGCCCTGAATGGACTCGAGGCGACTGTGATCGCGGTCAACCGGGAGTGGGGATTTGTGATGGTGAACGCCGGCAAAAACTACGGTGTGACGAATGAAGCCTCCCTTCTCGTCAAGCGGGGGAATGAGCGTGTAGCCCGACTGCGCATCGTTGACTTGGGTGAATCGGCAGTTGTTTGCGCCGTGGTTGAAGAATCTCTTGCAGAAGGAACCAAGATCAATCCGGGCGACAAAGTCATCTTCGAAAACACGAAGTCATGATTCAGAAACTGTTTCTTTGTGCCTTTGCTACCGTTGCTCTGTTCGCCTTCACCGGGTGCATTACGACCAAGAACGCAAACGAGCCGCCGCGTGAGCAGTTGAGCAGCATGCCGCACAACATGCCCGAATCCTGGGAAGGCCGTGGCCAGTTCGGTGCGATGGGCCAGTATTGAGAGTGTTGGGAAACAGGCGTCCCGCTCCAAACTGCAGCCAACCGTTCAAACTGACAGGGTCAGTTTGCTGAACCAACTCTGTTGGTTCGTTTTTGTACTGGCAACCTTCGGGCCTTCGATTAGGATCCGTGGAACTCTTTTTGAATCAGATAGTAATCGAAAATTCAGACTTGGATGAGTGCAGAATCTACCCAACCGGAATTGCCCGCCATGGGCTTTGTGCAGGAACTGGATGCTGATGAGCGCTCTGCGCTGGGTGCATACGGGCAGTTTGTCGATGCGAAAGACGGGGACACTATTATCGCCGAGGGACAGGATCAGGATTCACTATTTCTCGTGATTATGGGCTCGTTCCATGTCCAAACAGAGGCTACGGGACGTCCCGTGTTACTCGGCCAGTTAAAGGCGGGAGACACGATTGGCGAGATCAATATATTTGATCCCGGAACTGCCAGTGCCAGAGTGGTCAGCAAATCGATTTCACAGATTTGGAAGATTGACCGTGCCAGCCTGGAGCAGTTTCTCGAGGCAAATCCGGAGGCGGCTGCGCGTCTGCTCGTTTCCGTGGCCACACAACTCAGTAAACGTCTTCGCAAAACGAACGAAAAGGTGGCAATGGCTCGCGAAGCGATGATGGGCTCTTATTGAGTTCCTGTCGGTACATCCCTTCCCGCTTGACGCTTGTAATTCCCGCATCGAAAACTTTTGCAGACCTTCGCCATTTTTTCTTATGCCGCTATTGAGCACGATTCTGCCGATTAATTCCGTCCCTGATTTTTCGACGGCCCTGATCCTGTTTTTCGCGCTCGCCATCGGTCACGCCCTTGCTGACTTCCCGCTTCAGGGGGAATTCCTGTCCATCGGAAAAAATCGAAATATCCCCGCGCCAAAACTGGCCGATGGTGATGAGTCACCCAAGAGGCTCTGGATTTACCTCATGTCGGCACACTCTCTCATTCATGCGGGATTCGTCTGGATGATAACAGGAAGCGCTCTTCTCGGTTTTTTTGAATTTGTCCTCCACTGGATTATCGATGCTCTGAAATGCGAGGGCCGAACGACCTTCGAGACCGATCAATTGCTGCATCTTCTGTCAAAGGTTCTTTACATTGCAATTCTTGCGATGGGCTGGCTTTGAGTTGATTCTCACGCTTGAATTCAAGGCCGGAACGCGGAAACTGAGAAATGAACGTGCTTCGGCTTTTCTGGACTCCCTCCCTGTTTTTCGCGTTGGTTATTTTTCTGGCGAATCCTGCGTTTGCCCAGAACGAAGAGCAAGCTGAGGAAAATCAGGATTTGCCGAAAGAAGATTCGGGTTTCGAGGAAATCGAGTTGTTCACACGCGTGGTCGAAACGATTCGTCAAAGCTATGTCGACCCCGAAAAGGTGACCTACGAAAAGCTGATCAACAGCGCTCTTGAAGGAATGCTGGCCGATCTCGATCCGCATTGCCAATTCATGCAGCCCCGCGTGTTTGAGCAGATGAAGAAGAACACCGGCAGCACCTACGAAGGCGTCGGGATCACGATTTCCAGCCGGAATGAAATGCTGACCATTGTGACCGTGCGGGAGGACGGGCCGGCGGCGCGGGCCGGGGTGTTGCCGGGCGATCAGATATTGAAGATCAACGAAATCCTCACCGAGGACGTTGGGTTAACCGAGGCAATCAACCTGTTGCGCGGAAAACCCGGCGAAAAGTTGAAAATCACGGTTCGCCGCCCCGCAACGCGTGAACTGAAAGAGTTCGAGATGGTCCGGGAAATCATTCAGCAATCGACCGTCAAAGACGTCCGGATTCTCGATGAAAAGCTCACCGCGCCATACAAGATGGGATATCTCCGGCTCCTTCAATTCAGCCAGCCCAGTCACCAGGAAGTTGCCGATGCTCTCGACGAGCTCGAAAAGCAGGGAATGAATGCCATGGTTTTGGATCTTCGGAACAATCCCGGCGGTCTACTCAACAGCGCGATCAACATCTGCGGCGAATTTGTCAAAGCGGGCACGGTGGTTCTCACCACAGAAGGCAAACCCGGCTCAGGCGAAATCAAAGTGTACCGGACAACGGATCGAGCCAAGCGCCGTGATCGCGAGTATCCACTGGCGATCCTGGTCAATCATTCCAGCGCCAGCGGCTCCGAGGTCGTAGCGGGAGCTCTCCAGGATTTGAAACGAGCCATCGTTATCGGGGAAACATCCTTCGGCAAAGGTTCGGTTCAGACCATCCTTCCACTTGAAGGAAGTGGCGGTAAAGCGATTCGGATGACGACTGCAAAGTATTACACGCCCAGTCACCGCACGATTCACGAAAACGGAGTCATTCCCAACATCGTCGCTACCCTGACTCCAAACGAGGAGCGACAGCTGTATGATTGGTTCAATCGTGAAAACATGAGTCCCGAAAACCGCAAGCGAGTCGAGAATTTTCGGGACCCGCAGTTAATCCGGGCAGTCGATGCCATGAAGGGGGCGTTGGTTTATTCTCAGCCGGCGAAAGAACGAGCTCCGTCGAAAGAGAAAAAGGAAAAAGAAGAGAGCGGCGAGGAGAAAAAAGGTGAAGAGCCGGAGAATTGATCCAATAGGGTTGGTTCATCGAACAGACCCTGTTGATTCGTGAAAACTGTCCTCGCCATTGAATCAAGCTGCGACGAAACAGCTGTCGCCATCGCGAAGGGAACCCGCGAGATTTTGTGCAGCGAGATTGCCTCACAGGTTGAAATTCACCAGCCGTACGGTGGCGTCGTCCCGGAACTGGCCTCGCGAAATCACAACCTGGCAATCCGCCACGTGCTCGCAAGCGCGCTCGAATCGGCCGGTCTGACGCTTCCCGAAATTGATGCCGTTGCCGCGACTGCCGGTCCGGGATTGGCCAGTTCGCTTCTCGTCGGGGATACCACAGGAAAAGCGATCGCGATCGGCCTGGGGAAACCATTTTACTCGATCAACCACATTGAGGGACATCTGCTGTCTCCTTTCATCGGTGACGAAAAAGGAATTCGCCCGTGTGTGGCGCTTGTTGTCAGTGGAGGCCACACTCTGCTCGTCGATATCCGTGACGTGAGCGATTACGAGGTCCTCGGATCGACCAAAGACGATGCCGCCGGGGAGGCGTTCGACAAGGTTGGGAAGATGCTGGAGCTGCCGTATCCCGGGGGCCCGGAAATCGATCAACTGTCACGGGAAGGAAATTCGACGACTTACGATTTTCCGCGCAGCATGATTGATTCAGGTGACTTTCAGTTCAGTTTCAGCGGTCTGAAGACGGCGGTCTTTTACCAACTGCAGAAACTGCCCGAACCGGTCCCTTCTGATCTTTTACCCGATTTATGCGCCTCCTTCCAGGAAGCTGTCGTTGATGTTCTCGTTGCAAAAACTTTGGCAGCGGCCCGAACAACAAATCGGAATCTCGTGACGGTCAGTGGAGGAGTCAGCTGTAATTCCCGCCTGCGGAAAAAAATGACCGAAGCTTGTGATTCTGCCGGTTTTGAATTGAAAATCGCCACGCCTCATCACTCCACGGACAACGCGGCGATGATTGCTTTTGCTGCCGCAGCGCAAATCGAATCCGGGGTGGCGCCTTCGGCTCTCGATACCGACGTGAATCCAAATTTAGCGATTCAGTAACAGCTGCTGCAATTGATCGATGAGGCTGTCGATCTGCTGTCCCGGCTGACTCTGCCGGGCCTGCTTCGCATATTTCAGAGCTGCTTCGATTTTTCCCGCGTCGCGCAAAATCGCAGCCGTTCCAACCAGGTATTCGACGTTGAGCGGATCCAGTTCGACGGCACGCTCCAGTGCAGGCAGGGCTTCTTCCAGCCTTCCCAGCGTATTCAACGCCACACCGTAAAAGTAATGAGTTTGCGCATGGCGTGGCATCAATCCGGTTGCCGTCTTCAGTTGCTCGAGTGCCTCATCATATCGCTTTTGCCGAACGAGGAAGCGGGCGTATGCGTCGTGAGCCAGCCCCCGATTCTCGTCGACCATGGCATTTTCCACGGCCCCCTTAAATTCCGTTTCCGCGTCGACCAGTCGGTTCTGCTGATAGAGCAATTCCGCGAGATTCACCCGGGTCGGGACAAATTCCGGTTCGATCCGAATACCATCCCGATAGGCTGATTCCGCTTTCGCGAAATCTCCGAGGTCCGCGTAAAAGAGTGCCAGTCCCATATGTCCGGCGGCGCGGTCAGCGATTGCTTTTTGCTTGGCGACAAATTCCGCGGCTGCCGTTTCAAAATTGGTCCGCTGGGCTTCCGACATCTGAGAAACGGTCGGGGCAAGGACGCGCGCCGCTTCCGTCCGGACCGCCCGGAGCGGATCACTCAGTTTTCCGGCTGCGATTTGCAAGCGCTGCTGCGGCTGGACAGGGAGCAGAGCTTTCAGGGCCTCCACGCGGATGGCTGGATCCGGATCATCCAGCTGGTTTGCGATCACCTGCAGGCTCTCCTGGGAAGGAGCGTGATAATTCGCCATCGCCTCAATCGCAGTAGCGCGTGCAATGCCGGGACGGTCAGTGTCAGCCGCAAGAGCCATCAGTTTGTCCAGGCCCCCCGGAGTTCCGGAGCGGCCTGCTGACAAAATTTCCCCATAATGCGTATTGCGTGGCCCTTTCCCCCACCACGTCTCAAAGGCATCTGCGGCCCAATCCACATCTTTGTCCGTGTGGCAGTTCGTGCACGCGTCTGGTGTGCCCAGTTTCTTTGCCAAATCCGGCCGTGGAACGCGAAGGCTGTGATCCCGTCGGGCATCCACCACCATGTAATGCTTTGTCGGCATGTGGCACTCCACACAACTCGCCCCCGTGCTGTCCAATTGATGAAAATGGTGCGTTGTGGCGTTGTATTTCGAGCTGTCGTGGCATTGCAGGCAGAGTGCATTGCCGGGTAGCTTCAACTTCATGGAGTGGGGATTGTGACAGTCCGTGCATCGCACGCCCTTGTGATACATTTTGCTCTGTACGTACGATCCGTACACGTAGACCTCCTCATCGATCTGGCCGTCGTGGTGATATAGCTGATCGCTCAGCACGGAAGGAACATGCGTGTCAAAAAACGGCTGTCCGGCTTTGAATTTGGCAGCCATCAATTGGCGATGCGCATGACAACGGGCACAACTGTCCACCTGAACGTTGGAGGCGAGAGGGCGAGTTCGCTCCGGCTGCCCGGTCTCCGAATTCAATGCCCAGCCGCCTTCTTCCGGCTCTTTCAGCGTGACTACCAACCCTTTCGACTTGAGATACTTTGCCAGCTCTTTCGTATCAGGGGAATTTCCTGCCGACGCTTCAGAATTCGATTCTGAACCCTGTTCCCTGGCCCACTCGACATGAACTGAAGCCGGTCCATGGCAGGCTTCACAGCTCACGTTGATCTCTGACCACGTGGTGTTGTACTCATTTTTTTCTGAATCAAATCCCTTTCGCAAATTCGTCGAATGGCAATCCGCGCACATGTAATTCCAGTTAAAATGGCGCCTGGTCCAGTGGAGGATATCCCCGGAGGGAACCGGCTCATCCGGATAAAGATGATACCAGCGTTGCCCGCCCTCCTCATTCGGGCGGGAATCCCAGCAAACCTGCAGGGCCTGGTAGCGTCCACCGGGAAACGCGATCAGATACTGCTGCAGCGGATAATGCCCGAACGTGTAATCGATCTTGTAGTCGACCATCTCGCCGTCCGGGCCTTCGGTATTCACCCAGAACTCGTCCCCTTTTCGGTAAAACTTGGTCTTCATCCCGAAATGCTCAAACTCCGAGTTGTCGAAATTTCCCAGCACTGATTCTTCCGTTGCCACGAGCATGGCCTTGTGATGGTCGCTCTCCATCCATTCGGCGAATTCCTTGTCGTGGCATTCCCGGCATTCCTTTGCTCCGACATACTTCGCATTGGGAATCTTGTGATACGGCGAATAGGTTTCCTCCACCCCGGAAACTTCCGGCTCTTGCTCCCTGCAGGAAATCAGAACCACCAGGAAAACGGTGGCAGGAAGGAGGGGGGAGAATCGCGACATCAGGATAAGGATTACGAACCAACAGGGTTGATTCGGAGAACCAACCCTGTTCATTCGAATTTGTCCAATGCCACACCTGCGCGATTTTCTTGAATCCACCTTCGCCGAATACGGCGGACTCATGCCTTTCGAGAAATTCATGGAACTGGCTCTCTACGATCCGGAATTCGGTTACTACACGCGCAACATCGACTCCGTTGGCGGCCGGATGGCGGATTTCGCGACGACGAACACGCTCTCCGAATCCTCCGGCCGGGCGATAGCCGAGTGGGTTTGCGGCCTGAAGAGGAATTCAGCCGGCAATCAAACGATCATTGAGGCTGGCGCAGGGGACGGATCGTTGGCCCGGACCATCTTGAAATCATTGGGTTTTCGTCGGCGTCGGCACACGAACTACCGGATTGTTGAAATTTCGCCGAAATTGCAGGTGCGACAGCGTCAAACGTTGAAGAAATTCGACAGCCGGATCGACTGGTTCGACTCCATGGAAGAGGCCGTGGCCGGAGTGGCTGAGCCCGTGATTTTTTCGAACGAGCTCGTGGATGCATTTCCCGTCAGGATGGTGAGATGGAATGGCTGTTCGGAAGAGTGGGAGGAAATCTGGGTGCGGTTTGATCCAGCCGGCGGTATTTCCGAGGAATTCCGGTCGTACTCGGGCGATATCGAAATTACGGGTCCGCCGGTCGCGAATCAGCGGGTCGAAATTCACGAATTGTATCGGACGTGGCTTGAATCCTGGATGCCCGGGCTGAAGGCCGGCACGATCCTGACGATCGACTACGGCGGCACGATTGAAGAAATCTATCGCCGCCGCCCCGGTGGCACACTGCGAGGATACTACCGCCATGAACGAATGATCGGAGCGCAAATCTACCAGCGATTTGGAAAGCAGGACCTTACCGCCGACGTAAATTTCGATGATTTAATCCAGTGGGGAAGGGAATTCGGGTTTCAGCCAGCGTCGTATGAAACGCAGGCGGAGTTTCTGCAAAGGTTTGGCAGGCTCGAATCCGCCGGCATATTGTCCGAAGCCCTTTCCGCATTCCGCGTTCTGATCCAGGTGAAGTGAAGCTGAAATTGTGGTATCACGAAACATCATGCGTCTGCGCACCGTTCTCTGGCTCATCGGCATTTTCGGCATCGGGTTCCTTCTGATTGGAATGACCAAATGCGGCTACGACAAGCTTCAAAAGGCTCGCGAAAGTGAAACAGAGCCGCTTCCCCCCACACCACCGAAGCCAAATTTCGTTCTCTTCCTCGCCGACGACATGACCTACACCGATGTCGGTTTGTATGGAAACGCAGACGTAAAGACGCCCGCGATTGATCAGCTCGCTACCGAAGGGATTTGGTTTACGAAGTTCTACAACTCCGCTCCGACCTGCTCACCGCTCCGGCAAAGCCTGTTCACCGGAATTTACCCGGTCCGCAACGGAGCCCATCCAAACCACAGCCGCGTTTATGATGGCATCCAATCCATCCCGCATCATCTCCGGCCCCTCGGATACCGCGTCGGGATTTTGGGGAAACGTCACGAAGCCCGGGCCGAATCTTTTCCCTTCGAAATGCTAGCGGGAACCCACGGCGACGGAGGTAAAACGCCCGACGGAGCTGATTTGCCGATGGAGAAAGCCAGGGAATTCATCACCGGTTCGAAAGACAAACCGTGGTGCCTGTTCGTCACATCCAACCAGCCCCACACGCCCTGGAATCGCGGTGACGCCTCGACTTACCCGCCCGAAAAACTGACCGTTCCGCCGTATCTCGTCGATACGCCGGAAACCCGCGTGGGCCTATCCAACTACTACGCAGAAATTACTTACATGGACGGCCAGGTCGCCGACCTGCTGGAAATCTTGCGGGAGACTGGCACGGAACAGAACACGGTTTTCCTCTGGCTATCCGAGCAGGGGTCCCAGTTTCCGTTTTGCAAATGGACCTGTTACGACACCGGAATTCATGCAGCCGCTGTCCTTCGCTGGCCGGCGAAGATCACAACCGCACGCAAGTCCGACGGGTTGATCAGCTACGTTGATGTCGTCCCGACGTTTGTCGAGCTGGCCGGAGGCGATCCGGGAAAAATCGATTTCGATGGCAAATCGTTCGCCGGCGTTTTGCGGGGCGAAACCGACCGGCACAACGACGTCGTATTCGCGACAAATACGACCCGGGGAATTTACAGCGGCTCCGAAGCCTTCGCTTCGCGGGCTGCGACCGATGGAAAATTGCTCTACATTCGGAATCTCCACGCCGATGCCGAGTTTCAAAACGTGATCACCGAGAAAGACAAAATTTTCCGGTCGTGGAGGGAGAAGGGAACCGATTTCGCCCGAAACCGGGTGATGGCCTATCAAAAACGCGAGGCCGAGGAATTGTATGATCTCCAGTCAGATCCGTGGTGCTTGAGAAATTTGTTCGGAAAAATCCCCGATTCCGGATTGTCGAAAAAAGTCGATGCCTGGATGAAACAACAGGGTGACCTGGGTGATGAAACCGAGCGTCGTGCCGAAGAACGACAACCGGAATACAAGCCGTGGTCGAAAAAGGGGACTTACGAATCAACAGGGTCTGTTCGATGAACTGACCCTGCCGATTAACAACGGGGTAAAAGCGGAAGAAATGCAAATACCCCCCGGGTAATCGATGGGGTTCAGGCACACTTGCCGGTCCACAATTCCAATTGGTTCAAAATGGCTCGTCGCCATCTCCCGCATCTTCATCGACGGCGGACAGCTCCTCCTCGGTCGGCTCGGGAATGGGAAGCGTCGCATCCTCAATTCCTTCAGCCAATTCTTCGACTTCGTCGATGGCTGAATCCGGCTCGTCCAGCTCTCCCTCAAATCTTCCCAGCGGTCGCACCAATCGGCCGGGAAGCGGGCGCACGCGTTCGAACACGTTTTTGCTGAGTTGAGCCGCCACTAGGTAACCGCGATCGAACATTTCCATCTTGGCATCCAGGTTGTCGATGTAATGCAAAGCCTGGGCTTCAGGCGTTTTCGGGACGACCGGTGCGCCAAAAGCCATCTCGCCGTGGTGAGACGCAATCAGGTGGAGCAGATGCAGCCGGACCTGTTCACTGGCTGGTTCCAGATCGCGCCAGCTGTCCGTTCCGGCTGATTCGTCATCGTGCAGGTCACGCCAGAGTTTGTTGACGATTTCCATTCCCATCGGGATATGGCCGATCAATTCACCGACATCGGAATACGGCATCGTGAATCCCTTTTCGGTAAACACGTTTTCCCACAGCTTGCCGATGTCGTGAAACAGCACGCCGGAAACGAGCAGGTCGGGATTCAATTCGGGATACGCTTCGCAGATTTTCACGGCGGCCCGCATCATTTGCGCGACGTGTTCGACCAAACCGCCGCGGCGGGCGTGATGGTAATCCCTGGCCGCGCCGGTGCGGCGAAACCGTTCGCCGAATTGATCCAGTAACCGGTTGCAAAGCGCATTCAGGCGCGGATCAGAAAGCGCTTTCACCGTGGTTTCGATAAAATCGTAGTCTTCCGCCTGTTTTTTCTGCAGCGACTCCGATCCGGCCAGCAGGCGGTTGGCGTCTTCGTCGGTGAGCGGTTCAAAACGCCATTCCTTGGCGTCGACGGAACCGCGGTGCTCCACGTTTTTGTAAAACTGACCAGTGATGGCGAAAAACTGGCCGGACTGAATTTGTGCGCAGTCGGCAAATTGCGGGGCGTTGTCCCAAACACGCAGGACCTGGGTTTCCTCGGCGTCCGCGAAGCGCAATTCGTAATACGGGTTACCACCGCGCGTGGTTTTCTTGTTCGCCGCGTCCAATTGAGCGTGAAACGTGAATTCCGACGGAATTTCAACGACAGTTTGTTTCAGTTCGCGGATCGAAACGATGTTCATTTGGACTCTGGAAGGAGTAAAACACGGAAGAGCCGGAACACACGGAAAAAAGCGAAAAAGCGGGCGAAACGATTCAACAGGTGTGTTCGTTGAACGGACCCTGTTGGTTCGTAATTCTGAAAAATTCAGCCTTTTCACTCAATCGGAATGCGGTTACGTTCCCTCAGCACCACTTCCGTTCTGTCTGCACAAACGCCCCCTCCCTTTCTTCTAAGAACAGAACTGAAACGAAACACCTATGCAACTCCAACTGCTGCAACGTACTGCCGTTGTCGCGTGCTGCGCGTTTATCGCCCTCGCGACTTTTCATATCACTTCATCCGCTTTTTCCCAGGACGCGAAAAAAGGCGACGCCAAAAAAGCGGATGCCAAAGCTGCTGCCGCCAAGGGCAAAGGCAAGGCTGCGGAAAAACCGGCCACGCCGCCCGTTCCTCCGGTTTACAAGGTGAAGGAGGACAATTTTGAAATCAAAGTGGAGCTGGACGGAACTTTTGAAGCGAAAAAGGCCACCGAAATGTCGATCGTCCCGAAAGAATGGGCCGATCTCACTGTGGTCGAGGCTGTCCCGCACGGTGCGACCGTGAAAAAGGGTGACGTGATCTTGAAACTGGATTCCGAGAAGCTGGGAAAGCAGATCGAGGATTTGGAAAAAGGTCAGCCGCTGGCGGAACTGACACTCGAAACGGCCGTCGCAGAACTCGAGACGCTGGAAAAAACCACGCCGCTGACCCTGGAGGCATCCCGCCGCGCCAAGGCCGAGGCCGAGGAAAACCTGGCGTATTATGAGGACGTGACGCTGCCGATCCAAAAACGCAACGTCAACGAAGGTGTGAAAATGAGCGAGGATTCGCTTTCCTACATTGAAGAAGAGCTGAATCAGCTCAAGAAAATGTACGAGGCGGATGATTTGACCGAGGAGACGGAGGAGATCATTTTGAAGCGGGCCCAGAAC